>JAQTNZ010000108.1 GCA_028713595.1 Methylovulum sp.
GTAAGGAAAGATGTTGCTTGCCGTATAGGTCGCTCATGGTTGGCTCCGGGTGATTGATGGCTTGTGCAAAGAAGTATAGCCTACCGATTTATTATCGCTTATCCCTCCGATTGAAGGAATATCGTCGCTCATATGGGTAAATAGGTGAACCGAGGGGTCATGAGGACTCTCAGGAAGTGGTCGGTTACGCGTTTGAGGTTATGCGCCCACTGGAACATGGCGACGTACTGGGCGAGGTATTTCTTATGGACACCTCGGAACGGCCTCAGGAAGTTGCGCAGCCCCGACCCGATGCCGCCACCCTATTATACGCCGACGACTCGTCGGTGTAAAGCGTGATGCCCGTCCCGGTTTTGGCCTCCACTTCCGGCTGGACGGTGTCTATCCGGGTGTCGCCGCACACCGTCAGGCGGATTTCCCCGCTGTCGCGCCCGACGATGCCTTGGATTGGGGGGCGGTCGTTCGCCATCGTGCCTTTCCCCTTCCTTTTGTTGGCCCGGCGGCGGGGCGGGTCTTCGGGGTCGCTGTGCCGGTCACCTTTTTCGCCCGCGTTCTGGAAGGCCTCGTCGGCCTCGGTGACCGCGTCGGGCAGGGGCGAGGTGTCCCGGAGCTGCAAGGCGGCGGCCTGCATTTCGTGGCGGTAGCCCAGCAACGTGCCGTAGTCGCACTCCAACTCGTCGGCGAGTTGCAGGGTCGGTACGCCTTGCGCGAAGCCGCGCAGTATCAGCACGATCTTGGCGCAGGAATAGTGGGTCCCCGCCCACACCGTACCCGTGAACAGGTTAAACACCTTTCCGCAAGTCCGGCAACGGTAGTCCGCCACCGAAGCGCGGACAGGCCGATGGGGGCACTGCCCGTCGGGAAGGGGATGCCCTGACGGGCATCCCAAGCCGTCAGGGTGGAGAAGCCCCAACACAAAATCGTGGCAGTTTTGCTCGTTAAGCAGATCGGTGATCGGAAAACGCATCATGGTGAACCCTCCTCGAATGACCGGGTGTATTTTGCCAAAACTCTGTTCACTTGGCATTTCCTTTTTCGACGGCTTCACCTATTTACCAATATGAGCGAATATCGTTTTCCTTAATGCTTGTTTCGTGTCTTGCATATATGAAATATATGGTCTGTCATCATCAATATCTGACAAAGATACAAAGTACTCTAATAATTTTTTTGTTAGAGAGGACAGGCCAAGATTTAGCAGTTCTTCTTTTCTATCAATTAAAAGCAGTTGCACTTCTAAATAAGAGGTTAAATCAGGTTGTCCCAAATCTAGGTCTCTCTCTTTGGATACAAGCCATATGTTTCTCAATTCGTTTATTGATTCCGCCATTAAAAGCAAGTTGCCTTGTGATTTATCCAGCAAAAATCTTAGTAAACAAAAGTTAAGGCTTAAAATATCTTCATCTTCACTCCCTATTGTTAAATCAATAGCATCAAACCAAGTCAACAATACATAATGTATCGTTTTTGGTTGTTCTAAGTCTTCACCAAAAATATCTCTCATGAGTACACCACCGCTATCTATAGCATGTCCAGTCTCTCTCAACTGCTTAACAGCCTTAGGGACGTTTACTTTTGCGTTGACATAACGATGACTAAGACTATCTACACGATGCTTGTCATAAACTGTTTTCACTTCAATAGCAAACATATGCCCTGTATTTTTGTCATATAAAGCTAAGTCAATATCCCCTCCTGGGAACTTTTTTCTAGTAGCGACTTTAATATGTGAAAACGTAGGAAGTGAGTCTGCGACACGATCTGCTGCTTTTGCCAATGTAGAACCTAATGTCCTACTCCATAAGTTTTCATTCTTTCTTATGGCTATAGTTAAAAGCCCTACCATTATATTTTGATATTTTGTGAAAGAAGGGTTTCTCAGATATCTGCCATGTAGTTTATAAAACGGAATCGGGAGTAGATATTTTGAAGATTCTAATGGTGACAATGAAAAAATAGAAACTAGATCTAATATGCGATCATTAAGTAGCTTTCCGTGTTCAGGCCAAGCCTGACTATAGACATCACACAAAGTAGTTAAAAATTTATCGTCATACCAAAAAGAGTGTTTCACCTTATTCGCGGCAAACTCTAAAAATACTAAAAACCCAGATAATGCTTCTAACTCTTCCGCAATGAAGCCAACTCCCTCCTCAAACTTCTTCCAAGCATCAGGCTCAGAACTAGTAATATATGATAAATACTCAGGACTAGCTGAAAAAGCATAATAAATTGAGTTTATATTTAGAGATGTCAAATCACTATATAGTAATGATTCTAAATATTCTTTTTTGGCTATATTGTCAATAGCCATAAGCACAGAAGCTCGCTTTTTCTTTGTTAAGCAAGCATGCATAGTGTCTTTACTAAAATCGTAGAATACTTTCCACATTCCACTATGTATTCGTGCACTCTGCTCCCTGTTTAACTGATCCATAATTTGTATTGTATAAGTTGATTTTACCCAGGGATCAGGGCCATTAGGCGAATCAAAAGATGGCTCAGTCTCAGACAATTCACAACTAGCTAAGCAATCAGACAAAACTAGACAATTTACAGCATAGCAATAATCCTCATAAAGTTTTTCTCCTGCTTCAATTTGAATACCCATATGAGCAGACATATACACAAACATTTCGGGGGCTTGAGGATGAAAATTTTTAGGTGCTGCAACTATATTCCTTTTAAATGTTTCTATTGGGATATCTGTATAAGCACTCAGCAAACTATCCGTCACATCGATTAAACCCTCACGATACTGAACACTTTGCTGAATATTCATTTAGTCACCTAGTTCATGATTAATTTATTGACTGTATAACAATGAGTTATATCACTAAAAGTATATCTGCCAACGAATGGCCTTCTACACAATAATTTCACGATAATTTATTGATAAGCATATGATTTTCCTTTCTGTATATTAAGTTGATAAGGGGGTTAGGCTGGTTATGATTAATTTTCGTTACTACTCAGCCCCCCTGTTAAAATAAATAATTAATAAACAATGAGTTAAAGCTCAATGGTTGCGCCAATTGCTACATTTTACAGGATATTACCATTGATTTTTGGTAATATCCTGTAACGTGCCGCCAGGCAAACCTATATACAGTATCAACAGCTAGTTATATGTTCCACATATAGTAGCTAGGGGGTGCTGAGTAATAACTAATTTTCCGCCATTAAACTAGATGAGGCAACCGTCGGCAAAGGGTCGAACTGAAACAGTCAATGTCTGATGCAGTTGAGACTAATTTTAGCAATTGTCGGATCAAGTCTGAGCTAGTACACGTTACCATTAGTCAATATCACTAATCAACGCCATCATATCCTCAACTGACATTTTGCCACTGACCTCGCCACCTTCCAGCAAGCTGTTCGCCAAATCGCGTTTGTGTTTGTGCAGGTCAACAATCTTGTCTTCGATAGTGTCTTTAGCGACCAGGCGATAAATGGTCACGGGGCGTTTTTGCCCCATACGGTGGGCGCGGTCTGAGGCTTGGTCTTCGACCGCCGGATTCCACCACGGGTCCATGTGGATGACATAATCGGCGGCGGTCAGGTTTAAACCCGTCCCCCCCGCTTTCAGGCTAATTAAAAACAAATCACCGTCACCGGCTTGGAAGGCGTTCATGGCTTTTTTACGTTGCGGTACGGGGGTGGAACCATCCAGATAATGGTAAGCAATGCCTTTTTTATCCAGCAATTCGCGGATCAAATCCAAGTGGCCGACAAATTGGCTAAACACCAACGCCTTATGGCGGTTATCCAGCAATTCATCGACCAGCTCTTCAAACGCCTGCAATTTGGAGCTGCTGATAGGCGAGTCTTCCATCACCAAGCGCGGGTTGCAACAGGCACGGCGTAACTTCATAATTTCCGCCAACACCTTTAGCTGTTGGTTGCCCGATTGCGTTTTGGCTTCATTAATCGCCTGCATGGCATTGCGGCGTAGGGCTTCGTATAAGGCCCGCTCCTCTGCGCTCAGCTCGATATGCAAGGTGACTTCAGTGCGCGGTGGCAATTCGGTTAAGACATCGTTTTTCAGCCTGCGTAAGATAAAGGGGCGCAACAGCTTTTTCAGGCGTTGCTGTACGGCATGGTCTTGTTGGTTTTCGATGGCATGGGCATAACGCTCATTAAAACGGGTCAAAGAACCTAACAGGCCTGGGTTGATAAAATTGAACAAATTCCATAATTCGCCCAAATGGTTTTCTATCGGCGTACCCGTCGTGATGAGCTTAAAGTCCGCTTGTAAGGTCATGGCCGCTTTCGAGCGTTTGGTCAGGGCGTTTTTAATCGCCTGGGCCTCATCCGCCACCAAAGTATGCCAACGGACTTGGCCTAGCCGTTCGGCCTCGGTTTGTAGCAAGCCATAACTACAGACCACCAAATCAAATTCAGCGGCGTTATCGAGCATGGCTTGGCGGTCGCCATGACCAAACTGTTGGACGTTTAAAGTGGGCGAAAATCGTTGGGCTTCTTCCATCCAGTTGATGCACACCGAAGTCGGCGCCAAAATCAAGGTCGGGCCGGCGGGGGCGCGGGATAGGATTAAGGCTAAGGCTTGCACGGTCTTACCCAAGCCCATATCATCAGCCAGACACGCACCCGCTCCCCAATGCGCCAGACGCGACATCCACTGGAAACCTTCGCGTTGGTAATCGCGCAATTCACCTTGCAGGGTTGACGGAACTTGCGGGTTTAGGTCGCTGATGTCGCTTAAATGTTTTAGCTGGTCTTTCCAAGGCTTGCTGGCGGTGATGGTCATGCCTTCGGTAATGCCGTCCAAGGCTGGAGCCGCTAAGGCATGGAAGCGGATTTTATCGTCTTGGGCTTCACCCAACCCAGTCAAATCATCCAGACGCTGGCGCAATTCACGGGTTAAGGCGATGATTTGCCCGTCTTCCAGTTTAAGGAAACGGCTGCTGGAACCGTTTAACAAGTGCATCAGCCGTTGCATGTTAAAGACCTGATCGTCATTAATCACCAAATCACCATCAACGCTAAACCAGTTCTGTTCCTTGCGGATGGAAAATTGCGCTTGAGATAGGCCTGCTTCACGGCTTAAACGGATTTTTTTGCCCTTCGGCCATTCCAGCAGGGCGAAGTCTTCTTGCAACGCTTGCAAATCCAACAACACCTCCAACGCCATTTCCGGGTCATCCAGCAGCCATTTTAGTTCCTTATCCTTATAAAGCCCTGGGCATTCGGCAAACAAGCGCGTGACGTTGGCGTTTTCCTGATTAAAATCACGGGTAGTTTGGTATTGCTGACCGTCAATGTCGGCCAATACGGTAGTTCCGCCGCTGGCGGGCTTATATAACGGCCCGCCACTGATAAATGGCTGCACAAACACTTCGATTTGAATGCCCTGCCCCACCGGCTGCAAATGGATGTGTAGGCGACTGTCGGCGGGCATGTCTATGGCATGGCTGGAAGTGCCGCCAATGTCCGATTGCACGGTCAGCATGGACGCTATCGAGGCTATTGAATCAATCACTTGCTGGCGGGCGGAAGCGGGCACCACCAGCCCGCTTTTGCCGAGAATTTCGGCAACTTGCAGGTGCTGGTTATTAATGACATAGAGCATCAGGCCATGATTGGCGGTTTTTGGGGCAATAATCCTTTGGCGGTGGATTTCAGGAATCAGCGAAATGCGCAGGTTAGCGTCCTCTTCTTTCACTAACAATTGGGGTTCGGCGACGATAATGTCCACGGGCTTGCCGGATTGTTCCTGCCCCGCCCAATACACGTTGGGATGGCCGGCTGCGGCCAGCAGCCCCTCTACCGACAACTCATAAATTTCTTTCGCGTAATAGCCGTAATAATCGCTTTCCTTATCAATGGCTATTTTGGTGCAGATCCGCCTATCCTGTTCGGTCAAATAATCGTAATCGCTAAGGTCATGGTAGAGTTTTTTCAAAGCGATGGGGCGGCCTTTGCTCCATTGTCCGTTTTTGCTTAAACGCTGCTCTTTGGGGACGAGAAAAACGTCATCACCTTCCAAACTCAGGCTCCAGACCATACGCAATTCTTGCGACGGTTGCGCGGTGGCCACAGGTTGCCCGCTTAATTGCGTCAGGGCTGTCAATGCCCGCTCCCACAGCGAGACTTTGGGCAACAAGTCGATGATCTCACCAAAAGGGGAGTTGGCATAAAACAACGCGATTTGCTGGCAATCGGCATTTTGATGGTGTACCCGTTGCAACAGCAAGGCGCTGACCGCCGCATACCAGGCATAGCCCAATTGTTGCGCTTTTTGGCAATGCTTGGCCAACTGCTCCATGATCGTACCGATTTGGGTATGGCCGGCCATACTGTCAACATCAATCAGCCAGTAAATAATCAGGGCTTGGAACAAACGCTCGTAAGGGTAATTGCTGTGCTTAAAAAGCTGTGTGCACGATTCTAGCTTGGCTTTGGCCTGATAAACGTCAATCGCCTGATCCAACCGCGTATGGGCCAGATAAAACGGGTCATACGCGCCTTTGGACAACATCGGCAAATGTTGCTTTTTAAGATAGGCCAAGTTCTCGCCAGTTTGTGAGCGCAGCAATGCCAAACTGAAAAAATAGCCGTGCAAGCCATACAGGGTGATATTGCGCTTGTTGGTCTCTTTTTTTAATTGCCGAAGCGCGGCGTTGAATAGCCTAATCGCTTCATCATTATGGTTGTGCAAAAAGTGGGCGGTCGCCAATATTTTTAGGCCTTCGCTACTGCTATCGCCCGCCAACCACAGTTCGGCATCCTGAAAACTGCCGCGCAACAGCCGTTGTTCTATTAAGGTCTGGGCAATTTCAGGATGGCTGGGTTTATTGTCGCTAAACAATTGTTCCAGCAACTGATAAGGTTTTTGCACATCGCTAAATTCGCTGTAAGAACTGGCGACCAGATATTTTAAGGCCCCGTATTGCATCTGCACCGGCAGGCTGGTGAACCATTGCCCGTCAAAATCATTAAAAAAGACGCGGTTGATATGCTCGGCAAAATATTGCGGATAACTGGAATGCAGGCGGTCAATGTTCGCCATGAACGCCACCACGCTGCCTTGATAGAGGAACAGGCGCAATTGTTTGACGATATGGGAGGCGATCACGCGATGCGACGGGTAATAACCGCTGTCGGCAATCAGTAAAGTCGCCAATTTTTTGAACCACGGCTGTTCGACCGCCATGCGCATCAAACCCTCGCTGCAATCGGGATGGCAAGCCCAGCCATCGTTATTGGCAATAATCAGTTTGCTTTTATGCAACTTTTCTTTCAGCACCTTATCTATCAGGCGTACCGTCTTGTTATCAAAACCACCCGCTTTGCTTAACAGGCTCTGGAAACTCGGCTGGCTGACCGGCGCATAAATGACGGCCAAGGCCATCATAATCTCTTGTTCGGCAGGGGTGAGCGCATTAAACGTGGCAAGTAATTTTTTATTCATTTTGCTAAATCGTTAATCCTTAGGGTTAAAGCTGTCGCCATGGGGCTTATGGACAACCTAAAGAAGCCCAATAACCACATGATTTTAAAGTGATAAGCCTTTAGTTTATTTTTAAGGCCCAAGTGCTGGACATTCACCTGCCAGCTATCTATCATGCTAGGTGCGGAACACGCAAGAGCCGTTGCCGCCCATGACAAACAATTATTTATCAGTTCAGATGAGGAGTTTTTATGTTAGAAAAAC
>JAQTNZ010000109.1 GCA_028713595.1 Methylovulum sp.
ACCATTTGTCCACCGGGCGGCAGCACCTTGGCGGAACAGATTGCCGCGTTATTGGGCTTGGATTTGGATTTGAGCGAAGTCAAAGAGCCTGAACTGCTGGTCGCCAGAGTCAGTGAAGCCACCTGTACCGGCTGCACCCGTTGCTTTAAGGTCTGTCCCACCGATGCGATTGTCGGCGCACCTAAACAAATCCATGCCGTGGTGGCCGATGCTTGCATAGGCTGTAAAAAATGTGTCGAAGTATGCCCCACCGAATGCCTGCAAATGCACCCGATTGAGGTCACCTTGCGCAATTGGCGCTGGGCGAAACCCACCATAACCGCTACGGGTAACGCGCTATGTTAAGTTTTTTCAGTAAACCGCGTATCCGTGGCGGTGTCCATGCCGAAGAACACAAAGCCATAACGGCGACGCAAGCCATAGTCAGAAGCTTCCCGTTGCCGAAAAAACTTTATATCCCTTTACAGCAACATGTCGGCAAACCAGCGGAACCGCTGATTAGGGTGGGCGAGCAAGTCTTGAAAGGGCAGTTGCTTGCCTACAGCCAAGGCTTGATTTCCGCACCCGTCCACGCTCCCAGTTCCGGCATTATCTTGGATGTCAACGATTATCCTGCCCCGCACCCGTCCGCTTTGCCCATCCGCATGATTGTGCTGGAAACCGACGGCAAAGACGAATGGCTTACCGTGCCCACGATAGATGACCCGTTCCAGTTAGCCCCCGAAGACATTAGCTTGCGGGTGGGCGCGGCAGGTATTGTCGGCTTGGGCGGGGCGACCTTCCCTACGGCGGTCAAATTGAATATGGGGCGGGAAAACCGTATTGACACCCTGATTATTAATGGCGCCGAATGTGAGCCTTATTTAAGCTGTGATGACCGTCTGATGCAAGAATGCAGCGGGCAGATCATTGACGGTGTGCGCCTGATGTTGCACGGTATGGAAACAGGCCAGGCGGTGGTGGCGATTGAAGACAACAAACCGCAAGCGTTCATGGCTATGCAGGCGGCGGCGCAGCCTTATCCCAGCATTAAGGTTATCCAAATCCCCACCCGTTATCCTATGGGCTGGGACAGGCAATTGATAGGCTATGTCACAGGCCGCGAAGTGCCGGTAGGTTGCCGCTCTTCAGAAATCGGCGTGACCATCCATAATGTCGGCACGGCTTATGCCACGCATAAGGCGATACGCCATAACCAACCGCTGCTCAGCCGGGTGCTGACCATCTCCGGCGGTGCGGTAGGGCGGCCTATGAACGTGGAAGTGCCTCTAGGGACGTTAATATCCGAGCTGTTTGATTTTTGCGAAGTCGATGCCAAACAGACCGCACGCATTATTATGGGCGGGCCGATGATGGGCGATGCCTTACCGCATACGGGCTTGCCGACGGTCAAAGCCACCAGCGGCATTTTGGCCTTAACCGCCAACGAACTTAAAAACACCGAAGAGCAGCCGTGCATCCGCTGTGCCAGTTGTGTCAGCGTCTGTCCGGCCGGGTTACGGCCTTTGGATATGGCCAATAATATCCGCGTCAATCAACTTGATGCCGCCGTTGATATAGGCTTGAAGGATTGCATCAGTTGTGGCTGCTGCTCCTATATCTGCCCGTCCAACATTCCTTTAGTGCAGTATTTTAAATATGCCTCCGGCGAAGTCGCCGCCAGACAGCAAGCCCAACACAAATCCGAACAGACCAAACGCCTGATGGAGTCGCGTACCGCCCGTCTGGAGCGTATCGCCCAACAACAACGCGAAGAAGAACAGGCGCGTATTGCCGCCAAATTGGAACGTGAACGGTTAAAAGCCGAGCAGGAGGCTACGGCATGATGATAACAACCAGCAAACCCAATAGTGGCGCCCATATCGGGGCGAATAGAAGTGTCCGCCAAATCATGTGGCAAGTCATGCTCGCCTTGTCACCCGCCACGGTTTTTGGGCTGTGGTGTTTCGGTTGGCCTGCCTTCAACCTGTTTGTCATCACTGTAAGTTCGGCAATGATGTTTGAGGCTTTCTGTGTCCGCCTGAAAGGCCGCGCCGCCAAACCGGTGCTGATGGATGGCTCGGCACTCTTGACTGGCTGGCTGTTGGCGATGACCTTGCCGCCGTGGGCGCCGTGGTGGATAGGCGTGGTCGGCTCTGGCCTTGCCATCATATTAGGCAAACAAGTCTACGGGGGCTTAGGGCAAAACCTGTTTAACCCCGCGATGTTGGCGCGGGTGGCCTTGCTGATTTCCTTCCCTATCGAAATGACTACCTGGGCCAATGTCTCGCCGCTGTTTTTTGCCCAATCGCCAGGGATTGCCGAGAGCTGGCGCATCACTTTTTCAGGGCTGGAAAACCTGGATGCTTATACAGGGGCGACCACGCTCGGTTACATCAAGACCGAATTCTCACAAAACCGCCTATTGACGGACATTCTTAAAAACTATTCGGCAACGCTTAATTTTATCGGTTGGACACGCGGCAGTTTGGGTGAAACCTCCACAGTATTGCTGGGCTTGGGCGGAATCTGGTTAATCCGCCAAAAAATCATCCAATGGCAGATTCCGGTATCATTGTTATTGACGGTCGCCTTATTGGCCAGCATTTTCCACCTAATAGACAGCGAGCATTATGTCAGCCCCTTCCTGCATTTGAATTCTGGCGCCATGATGTGCGTGGCGTTTTTCATCGCCACTGACTATGTCACGTCACCCAACACCCCTACCGGGCAACTGGTCTTTGGGGCGGGCTGTGGCTTGTTGATTTTCGTCATCCGTACCTGGGGGGCTTACCCCGAAGGCGCCGGCTTTGCGGTTTTGCTGATGAACGCGGCGACCCCTTTGATTGACCATTATATCCGCCCACGCATTTACGGACGTGACCGCCAAGGCAAGCCGCTGGAAATCCCCAAACCATAATTTGGCCGCTGGCTTATCTGACTTGAACCGAGCGTAAACCATGAAACTTGACCCCACAACCCTTGCCCGCCTTAAAGCCCAAGCCGCCATTTGTCTGGCTTGGTTACAACGCTGGTTGGAACCGGCTCATTTGGCGCAACTGCGGCCTAAGCTGGAATTCCAAACTGGCGTATTGGCCGGTTTTGCCCTGCTTGCCAGCGTCTTGTTGGGCGTTACCAATTGCAGCACCCAAGACCTGATCCAACAACGTCTGGATGATGATTTGAAAAATTCGCTGGCGGAAGTCGTGCCCGCCGATTTGCATGATAATGACATGCTGCAAGACACGAAGACAATCCCGTCCGCCGATTACAATATCGCCGCCAAGGAAACCCTTGTCTATATCGCCAAAAAATCCGCCAAAGTCACCGCCGTCTGTTTTAAGCTGACCGCACCTGATGGTTATTCAGGCGCCATCAATATGATTATGGGCATAGACCGTGACGGCAACATTCTGGGGGTGCGGGTACTCAGCCACAAAGAAACGCCGGGGCTTGGCGATAAGATCGAGGCCGCCAAATCCAATTGGATATTTAGCTTTGTGGGGCGTTCGTTGGACAATTTGACCCCCACGCAATGGGCGGTGAAAAAAGACGGCGGCGAATTCGACCAGTTTGCCGGCGCCACCATCACCCCGCGCAAAACCGTCCAAGCCATCAACCGAGGCTTGCTGTTATTTAAGGCGCACCAAGCAGAACTCATCAACCCTTGAGGACCAGGCCATGTTTCTATCAGCAACTTACCGTAAAATCGCCAGCGATGGCATCTGGAACAACAATATCGTTTTTGGGCAAAATTTGGCCTTATGCCCGTTGCTGGCAGTGACCGGAACCGCCACCAACGGTTTAGGCATGGGCTTGGCGACACTAGTGGTTATCACCGCCTCCAATGGGCTTATTTCCGTTACTAGGCATCTGATCCCCAGTGAAATCCGCATCCCTATTTTTGTGTTGCTGATCGCCGCCTTAGTGACCTTGGTTGATATTCTCATGAACGCGTGGGCGCATGAACTCTACAAAGTGCTGGGGCTGTTCATTGCCCTGATTGTCACTAACTGCGCCTTATTAGGCCGTGCCGAAGCCTTTGCCTCCAAACAACCCGTTAAGGAAGCGTTATGGGATGGTTTTATGATGGGCTTGGGGTTTACGCTGGTCTTGGTCGCTTTGGGTGCAGCGCGGGAAATCAGTTCGTCAGGGACACTGTTTGCCAATGCCTCATTATTGCTGGGCGAGTCGTTCCAGTTTTTGGAAGTCACCGTCATCCCCAATTATAAAGGTTTTTTATTGATGGCCCTACCCCCAGGCGGATTCATTATGCTGGCTTTTTTGATTGTCGGCAAACGCTTGATTGACCAAAAACTGGCACAGAAAAAAGTGCAACCCGCGCTATTGAATGAAGCTATAACCGAATAAATGATGAGGTGTTATTATGAACGTCGGAGTCTGTTACGCAGAAGTGGATAGGCAATTGTGGATGCGGCTGGAAGTGCCAGATAACAGCACCGTGGCGGAAGCCATTAACTTGTCGGGGGTGTTGAAACTTTATCCAGAAATCAACCTCACCACCCAAAAAGTCGGCATCTTCGGCAAAATCGCCACGTTGGACACCCCCGTAAAAGATGGAGACAGGGTGGAAATATACCGGCCCATCACCGCCGACCCGCAACAGGTGCAACGGCGTAGGCGCTAAAAAAATAGTGTCCCCAAAAAATGGGGCGGTTTGAACCTTTAGACCCCGTTGTTAATACACCCTATCGGAAGATGATTCGTGTCCGCCTTGGCGTTCAATACGGGCGCGTCCATTGAAGCCAATATCAGCAACCTCTATTGCCAATCCGCCAACTTGGATATTAATGACAAGCATCTGGTTAAATTCAATACGGATCAGACCCTTTGTATATTGCCAATGATTGAATGAATAACAGCCAATACCTTGGTCATTTTGGCAATCCCAAGATAACACATGCTTAATGGACACTTTAGTACACAGCCAATATTTTTCATAGACACGGGAAAAACCATTGTCCTGAATAAGAATCTCCTCACCATCATGAAATTGCCGCCGTACCGGAATGTCCAAGACCTGCTGTTCTGTACCGAAGACAATTTCGTCAATATCCGCCATCTCATCGTGTAGCAAGGCGTTTATCAGAGGCAACTCTTGGGCTTTCGTAATGTGTAGCGGTTGCTTAAGCAGGCCATACGGCATGGTATAAATCCTTAAAATTAATAGCTTGTAAGTTTTGTCGGGAGCCTCGGCTTGGGGTGTCGTTAGCCCGTCCTCCGTCCCCATTATTATCAGCCGCGACAATAATCTCCGCCGTCAGTAATGCCAAATGTTTTGAAACTCTTTGAACGCATCTGGCCATATTAAAACGCCTATAATCCTTAGTTGTAGCATACCTCCCTAACCCTATGCGAGCGCTAGCATTGGCCGTCACTCCCCAGGGCAATCGCGCTACCTCTACCCCTTGACGTGACAAGGGTACTATAAAATAGGCCATTTACCGAGAGAACAAGGATGTTGCCCAATCCACAGCCGTATTTCCAAGAAATCAAAGACCCCCGCCGCGAGACAAAAAAACAAGCTGCACCAGTTAAGCGACATCCTAATGATAGTGCTGTGCGCGGTGCTCAGTGGCATAGAAGACTGGGTGGGGATGGAGGAATTTGCCAAGGAAAAAGAGGGTTGGTTACGTGGCTTCCTGGTATTGGCCAATGGGACACCCTCCCATAACACCTTAAGCGATGTGTTGGGTCTGATCGACCCCGATGCGTTTTGGGAAGCGTTCATGAGTTGGCTCCAGGCCGCCTTGCCCAGCCTGTCGGACGAACAAACCTGCCTGGACGGCAAGACGTTACGCGGCAGCCGTGCGGGCGACAGGGTGGAGTCCACCCAGATCGTCGGGGACAAAACTTCCGTGGAATCCCGCTATTATTTATGTTCTTTCAGCGGGCTGGAACATTTTGCACAGGCTGTACGGCAGCACTGGCTTATTGAAAACAGGCAGCATTGGGTGCTGGACGTGCAGTTTGGCGAAGACCGGAACCGGACGAGGACAAGCCATGCGCCGGAAAACTTGGCCTTGGTCAGGCGGGCGGAACTGATCTTCGGCAAAGGCCTTGTATAGCGCGATTGCCCTGGTTATGCCTCCTGAAAACTTTAATATTGTCCGCCAAGTCGCCATCAACCTGCTAAAAAATGAGGCCTCGTTGTAAGCGTCAAACGAAAACGCTTTATGTCCGCCATAAGCGATAAATTTAGGGAAAAAGTAGTTTTTTCCTTATGACGTTTTTATCCGCTTGCCCTGTCCCCAAAAGGACACAAAACTCCGCCTACAGGCAATTTACCGATTTGGCAGGTGGCTTTACTTGCCAATAGGGCCGCCGCACCTTTTAAAAAAGTGTCCGATAGTGTGGACACATCATCATTATAACCATAATCATCATTATTATTAAAAACATTGACTGCAACCATTGCGGCTCATAAAAATATTTTTTTAACCAAAAATACCGCCGATTTTTATAAATCATGTTATATGCCACACTAATTTTTAATAGTTGCGTTATATAACACAGTTCTTGTTTTTCAAGCCGCAATAGCCTGTCATGCGACACTTTGTCGCATTCATTTATCTCGCCACACTGCCTACCATTATCCCATTCAAAACCAGTGATTTTTATAAATCAATCACATAGAAAATTTGCGCCCGTTAAAATAGCGGCCTCAAATGTAATAACAAAAAGGGGTGGAGTATGGCTTGGGACGAAGACACGACGATTTACCATGTAGTTATTAATCATGAACAACAATACTCGATTTGGCCGGAGTATAAAGAAGTGCCTAAAGGTTGGGACACTGTCGGCAAAACGGGCCTCAAACAAGACTGCCTTGATTACATCAAGACAGTTTGGACGGACATGCGGCCTTTAAGTTTGCGCAACGCAATGATGGCAAACGCAAAACTTATCGAAACGCAAAGGGTGGAAGGCTAATGGCATCCATTCCATTTGTCGGCTATTTGAAAGCTTGGCCTATTATTGTTGCCGGATGGGTTTCACTATGCCCCTACAGCGGTTCGTCTTATCCGTTAAATACGGCTTGGGGAATGCTTTTACGATGGCTTGGAAAACCGACATCCTTACATGCGGCCAAACAACAAGGATCATCTGCTGTTCGGTGTTCAAACCAGACCCGCACCACCGTAGATTTTCTGGCACAGCACTCGTTCGGATATGGCCTGAGTGTGGTGCTGGCAACGCGCTCAAAGGAAACTTATCCCCTATTGGAGGCATTATGGAAAATTTGATGGCGTTCCGGGCGGCTACCGATCCTTCGGCAAAAGAGGCGCCTGTAAAAAGCCCCTATCCATTGTTAGAACGTAAGGAGGGTTTATCGCCATTAACTTTCTTTAGCGATTTTGTGGAAAAAAACCGTCCAGTAATCATACCCAATGCACTGAAAGATTGTCCGGCGCTCTCGCGTTGGACTATGGATCATCTTGCCCAGGTTGCGGGTAATCGTCCCGTCCAACTTAAGCAAGGCTTAAACGAAGAAGGCGTTAACGGCTTACGGACAATTACCACCCGTTTGGATGGCTATTTGGAGCAACTAGCAAATTTTGAAAACTTGCTTCAACGCAACGGAGCAACG
>JAQTNZ010000110.1 GCA_028713595.1 Methylovulum sp.
GTCGTTGTGGCTATGGATGAAGGCTTGTTGCTACGTAGCACCCTATTGGTGTACTGCCTGCCCTTAGTTGCGTTATTTGTCGGGGCAGGCATTGCCGACAGCCTGCTAGGGGCGACAAGATACGCTGACTTATGGGTTGCGCTCAGTGCCGCCATCAGCTTGTCAGCGTCATTAGCCTTGGTTAATAGGATTCAGGGCGCTTGGTTTATGGGACAGCTTCCTACACCTACCATCATTAAAAAACTTTAAACAGTCTTCTGGCTATGAATGTCTGGGCGATCAATAAAGACACTCCCCTTAAATTGCTGTTATTGGAATTGGTGCACCGTTACGGTGAAAATACCTTGGCCTTGAACACCCAAGAACAGCATTTCCAAGCCATCGAACTGCGTGCCATTAACGACCCTAGCCTATCCGCCTATATCTATACCTTTGCCCAAGCACCAGGGCGTTATGGCATAGACCTAAAATATCCCATTGCCACCCATAATATCGTTGGCGAAAACGAAGACCTGCCATTAGGGCAAACCCTAGAAATTATTGCCACCCACCTCTTCTGACAACCCCAAAACCATAGGTTCTGACAGGCTACGGCTTATCATGGGTTGACAACCTCTTCCCGCATCTGCCCCATATCCATGATTAACAATCTGTCGCAGTAATTGAAGTATTTTTCGTCATGAGTCACCACTATGATGGTTTTGCCTTGTTGCTTGAGCTGTTGCAGGATGACTTCATAAAAAAATTGTCTAAATTCGGGGTCTTGGTCAGCCGCCACTTCATCAAACACATAAATGGCCTTATCTTCCAACAGGGCGATAATCAAGGCCAGACGCTTTTTTTGGCCGGTGGACAAATTGGTGTTGATAAACCGGCCATTCTTGTAACCCGTCTTCTGTGTCAAGCCCATAAGCTGCAAATAATCGTTGACCGCCGACACATCAACATCCTGTTGCCCATAGAAACGGTCAAACAAATGGAAGTCGGTAAAAATAATGGCGAACATATTCCGGTAATTGTCCAGCAAATCGCTGTCCACGGTGTTTTTATCCACGACAACCGCACCGGAATCAGGCTCATAAAGTCCGGTCAACAGCTTAAGAAAAGTCGATTTACCGCTGACGTTACCGCCGCGTATTAACACCAGCTCACCGCACTTGACAGCCAAATTGAACGGCCCCACCGAAAAGCCTTCTGACTGGTAAGTGCGCGGATAGCAGAAGCGGACTTGGCTCAGCACCAATTGGCTGAAAAATTCTGGGGCTTTAAAAACCACGCGGGGCGCATCCACCACCTCTTTGGCGGCATTCAGCTTATCCTCAAGCGTCTGCAAAAAACCCACCGCCGCATCAGCCCTGGCTAGGCTGGGGATCATGTCCAACACAATCACGATCGGCCCGATAATGTATAAGGTGATGGTGGTGAGGGCCATAATGTCATCAGCCGCCAGTTGGCTCAATTGCGGCAATAAAAACACGATGCTCGCCATCAGCAAATAAAAGTAATTCTGGGCATAAAGCTGCAAATCGACATTGCTGATGTCGGTGGCGATACTGTTGCGCAACGCCTCATCGGCAACCCGCCCCATATAGTTATGGCATAAGTCTTCGCTTTTTTGGCGGTTCATTTTCAATTCATTGAAACCATCCAGCACATGCTGCATATAGTTCAGATACTCGTTCTGCTTGTCCATCGCCTGCTGCATGGTCTTGTTCATGGAATGAAGCAGGGCGCGGATGGTCAGCACGGCACAGGCAATGCACACCACGGACAGCAAAAATGCCGTGCCGGACAGCATCGCCATATAGCCGAAACTGCATATCAACATGATGATGGCCGGAAAACCATCCGCCAAACGGTGGGCACCTTGCGAGATCAGTTCGGTTTTTTCGGACAACACCGAAAGGATTTGGGTTTTGCCGATATCTTCATAAGCTAACGGTTTTAAATCCCTTAGCCCCGTCAACACTTGTTTCCGATAAGCAAAAATGCTGGTTTGCACCAAATGGCTGATACGGTGGGTAATGTAACGGCGGCACAGGAAGTACAGGGCGATGGACAATAAAAATAAGAAAAATAAGCGGGCATCCAATTCCGGTTGGTCAAAGTCCTTGGCGGCATCATTGAGGATAACCAAAATTAAAGCATTGATAATGCCGCAAACGACCGCCGCCCCCATCAGCATGAACTTGCTATCGGCGGTATGGGCAATTAAAAAATCAAATAATTTTGACTGGATCAGTGGCTTGGCTTTTTTCATAATATGATCTGGCGGTTAGTTGGGCTGTCCGATACTGGCAATTTAATACCGGAAAGGCACCTGCATAGCAACAGCCGGCAACGGCAAACTGCTTTGCAAAGGCACCACTTTGTTGATGGACAATTGGAATTTATTATGGCTGCCCACGTTGACGGCCACCGCTGCGATATGCCGCTGCGTAGGGTATAATTGCCAAAACTGCCAATGGCCGGGGTTATCCTGCATAGCCGGCTCAAAAGCGATTTGCACCCGTTGGTTGGCGGCTATCGTAAAGCTGAATTGGTCTAAAGGCAGTGACAGGCCCATGCCTCTGGCCTTGATATACGCTTCTTTCAACGTCCAATACTCAAAAAAACGCTGCTGTTTTTGTTGTTCGGATACTTGGTTCAGATCGGCAATTTCCGGTTTGGCAAAAAAATGCTCGGCGATATTCAGGCTGGCACGGTCTTTGTGCCTATTCTCTATATCCACCCCCAAATCATGCGCCAAAACAATCCCGCACATAATCAGGCCGTCGGTATGCGATACATTAAAACGGATAGGCAAATCAGCTTGAGCCGTAGCTATTTCGGGCTTGCCATAAGAGTTAAGCTCAAAACGCCAAGCCTTAGGATCAATATCGATATAACGTGATAAGGTGGTGCGTAGCAAGGCCCGTGTGACCAGATATTGATGCCGATGCTGGGCAAAATAAAACCGTTGCCAACGCTCTTTTTCTGCATCACTCAGCAAATCGGCATAGTTTAACAGCAATGCCCCGTCTTTTATCTCGTCAGGATAGGCAAACCAAATATGGATGTAGTCTTTATGTAAAGATAAAGCCATAGGATCAGCTTAGATAGGTTTTGGATGGCGTCATTAAGGCAAGTAATGCCAAAGTATATCGGCAAATCGCCTTAGGTGTGGGCTTGAAGCGGTTTTCTGTCATAAGCGTTTGAATTTTTTGATAGGACAAAACAATTAAAGCAATAGTGGTTGCTTGCCAGTTGACTACATATTGATTATGCTTTAACTGTCTTTTAGACGCTATCCATATTAAAGTAAACCAACTGCCATAGGTGAGCACAATGACCGAATTAGACAAAACAAATGATAACCTAGCCGATGCTGAAGAATTAGTTAAAAAAAGCATGTATGTTTCTATGGCGGCGGGGTTGGTGCCGGTGCCGATGTTTGATTTTCTGGCAATATCCACTATCCAATTGGAAATGATCCGCCGCTTGAGCCATATTTACGGCATCCCTTTTATGGAAGGCAAAGTCAAAAATCTGTTGGGGGCGGTCATAGGCGGCGGCCTTACCTCATCCGTCGGCCCGTTGGCGGCCAGTTTAAGCAAAATGATTCCGGTGGTGGGCTGGAGTATCGGCGCGGTGACGTTGCCGTTGACGGCAGGTGCATCGACTTATGCCATAGGTAAGGTGTTTATCCAGCATTTTGAGTCAGTCGGCACCTTTTTGACCTTTGACCCTAAAGCGGTACGCGCCTACTATGCGGAACAGTTCAAAGAGGGCAAAATCATCGCCGAGGCCAACAAAACCGCCGCTTAAGGGGTGTTCTGTTTATCCCAACCCGGCATGGTTTGTCAAGCCTACCGGGTTGCGCCATATTGACTATCGCCCGGCATAAAAAGCCCAGCCTTTGCCTGATTGCAGTATCATTCCTATGCGTTATTT
This sequence comes from Methylovulum sp., assembly GCA_028713595.1. GTDB lineage: Bacteria > Pseudomonadota > Gammaproteobacteria > Methylococcales > Methylomonadaceae > Methylovulum. The sequence continues at coordinate 3,934 of JAQTNZ010000110.1, forward strand.
GCCCATCTCCCTGACATCAACCATCATCATCCTGATACTGCTGATGTATTTCCAACCCTTGATATTCATCACCATAAAAGCCGGTGAAGAAGGTGTATTGTATCGGCGTTTTGCCGGTGGCACCGTCACCGACCAAATTTTTAAGGAAGGTTTTCATATTGTTCTCCCTTGGAACAAGATGACTGTTTATGACACCCGCATCCAACAAAAAAGCTATGATTTTTCGGTGCTGACCGCCGAAGGCTTAAAAACCGAGTTGTCCTTATCCATCCGTTACTATCCCAGGCGCAATGCCTTAGGGGCTTTGCACCAGCAAATTGGCCCAGATTACCTGGAAAAGGTCGTCATCCCCGAAGTGGACAATACCTTGCGGATTTTGGTCGGGCAAATGGACATCGATGAGCTTTACACCAGTAAAGGTGGCGGCCTGCAAAGCCTAATCACCAAATCCATTTCCGAAATCGAGCGCAATTATGTGGTGATTGAAGACGTGGTGTTACGGCAAATCATTTTGCCGAAAAAAGTCGAAGCCGCCATTGAAACCAAAATTGAGCAAAAACAATTGGCACAAGCCTACCAATATCGACTGATGGCGGAAGAGCAGGAAGCCAAAAGAAAAAAATTGGAAGCCGAAGGCATCAAGGAATATAACGCCATTGTCGCCGAATCCTTATCGGCAGACATTTTAAAATGGAAAGGCATCCAAGCTACCCAAGCATTGGCCGAATCCAACAATGCTAAAATTGTCGTTGTCGGCAATGGCGGCAACCAATTGCCCATTATCTTGGGCGGCGAAACAAAACCGTAATATGATTAGAAAAAAGCTTGCGATAAGCATAGTGTCAATTGCCATAATAGCGGCCTACATTTTTTTTATTGGCTATTATGACAGCTATGATTATTCCCTACGCCGCCGCGCCCAAATAGCCTCCCAAAATAATGCGGAAATTCATGTTGCCGCAGTATGGAACTTGTTACATGAGCAGAGCTTTATAAAAGGGGTAAAACTCGCCGTCAACGAACTGAATGCCCAAGGCATCGAACTCAAAGACAAAGGCAAGTCAACGCTCGCCCATATTGTCCTTCATGAATACGATGATGGCAATGACGATAAGGCGGAAAATGCTTGGCTATCGATAGGCCGCAACCATCAAATCGTCGCCGTTGTCGGCCATTCGTCATCTGTTTCGGCAATCCCGGCCTCCATCAGTTATGAGTATAATGGGGTATTGTTTATTTCCGCCATCGCCACCGATCCGGCCTTAACTAACCATAACCTTAAATATACCTTTAGCATCTGCCCTTCTGACAAATATTTTGTCAATAAACTGGTTGACTATGCCAAAAGCCAAAAATTTTTTAAATTGATCATTTTGTATACCCGCGATGATTATGGGATAAATTTTTACCAAGAGTTTAGCGGCCAATTGGACGGCAATTTTGAGGTTGCCGCATCACGCTCTTTTTATCCCCTAGCAGAAGATATTGAAGCCGGCAACATGGACAGTAAAACTGACATGATTTTTCAGGTTATGCAAAGCGGCTTTGATGCAATCGTACTGATTGCCAGAGATGAGGTGGGCGTGGAAATGATCCGGCAATTGCGTTCCATGGGCATAACCCAACCCATTTTAGGGGGCGATGGCTTGGACAACCAAGTCATCTGGAACACGCTTCAGCCGACTCCTGACAAGACATTGGTCACTTCGGTGTTCGCCGCCAATGATGCCGCCGTAAAAAACAGCCCGCAAGTCGATCATTTTGTGGACAATTACCAAAAAACCTACGGCTTGGAACCCGGTTATCTGGCTATCCAAGGCTACGAGGCGATGATGGTCTTGGCACGGGCGTTCCAATTGACAGGGACGACTGTCCCTATTAAAGTGGGGTCAACCCTGCGCTACCATTTCCAAGACAGTTATAACAATTATGCGTTTGACAGCAATGGCATGATTGCCAATAAGACCATCTACATTAAAGAAATAAGCGACGGCAAATCAAAAATAATCGCCACGGAACCGTTACCATGATAATGCTCCTTTACATTTTGGCCTGTGTGTTGATAGCCGTGTTCGGCATCAACAAAAAATTTGGTTTTTGGGGCTATTTTTTCGGTTCCATACTGCTCACGCCACCGATTGGCATCATTTTGGTCTTGGCATCGGACAACAAAAAAAATCCCCACCACCACACACCTTAGGAGCATGCCCATGCAGCATTTAGATGACAGCAACATTGATGAACTTTGGAAAAGCTATAAAGACCTCTGGAAAGGCTACCACAATAACGGAACCGTCAGATGTATGAATGTCGGCTACTGGGACGACTACACCCTGACCATGAAGCAGGCCAATGAGAACCTGTATTGCATGTTTGCCAAACGCTCAGGGCTATTGGCCTTGACCGAAGCCGACAATTTGTTGGACGTGGGTTTTGGCTATGGCTACCAGCTGGTGTATTGGCGTAAGGAATTAGGCTTAAAATGCGCCATTTATGGCCGTAATATTGACGCTTACCAAGTTGCCTACGCAGGGCAGCTGCTAACCGAAAACGGATGCCAAGATATTGTCTTATCGCAAGGCATGGCCGAAGAGCTGCCCTACACGGACAACTTTTTCGCCAATATCGTTGCCATTGAATGCGTGTTCCACATGGAAAGCCAGAAATTTTTCTCCGAAGCTTACCGCGTCCTAAAAACTGGCGGGATGTTGGCATACTCGACACTGGTCGATGCCAACGAATTGGATAACCAACGCATGGATGCCCTGGTCAATGACTTAAGGTTAAGGAACAATTTTGCCTTACTGCCCGAACACCACCAAAACAACAACCATGATGAAGATGTGCAGTTTTTGGCAGAGCTGGGTTTTACCGTTGAAGTGTTGGACTTTTCCGACCACCAAATGGATCTTTTCTCTGACGGCGATGGCCGAAAAAGCCTGTTCGTAACCGCCGTCAAAAATTAAGGCGGAAAAAAGGGGGAAACGCTAACGTTCGTTTAGTGTCCAAGCGTTACCCCCCCCCCGACTAATATACAGTTTATTTCCACAGGCCACCACTGTACATAACCATTATGGCTGCTTTTGCCTGACTATCGGCTGCTTGCTTTGGAGCATTTCTTGTAGGGTGTAAGCATAAAGTACGGCATTGTCCACCAAGCTCTTGATGGTGATGCGCTCGTTTTTCTCATGGAAATAATTGGCGTAAAAATCAGGGTATAAATCCACTGGGCCAAAGTTGACAAAATTATCGACCAATTTCAGGTAAGTGGTTGCCGGAGTCAAAAACACATAGGGGGTTTCTGGCGGATAACCGGCATTTACAGTTTTATAGGAGCTGATCATCAGCTTAAGCAATGGCTCGTCATTGCCGAAATAAAAGGACTCATAGTGCGAGCCCACACTGGACTGATAGTCCGCCGTACCTTGGAAAGCCGCCACCGCTTGCCTGGATTGAGCCATGATTTGCGGGTTGGTATTTTCAAAACCGGTGCGGAAATCTATCGACAGCACCACCTTGTCGTCATTGCCGCTCACCAGACCGATATTGGCCGATGTCCCCTGATATTGCACCGGGTCTAGCCCTGGCGGGACAGCGGGTAAGGCCGATGATGGCACAAATGGCACGCCTAACCCC
>JAQTNZ010000111.1 GCA_028713595.1 Methylovulum sp.
GTACAGCAGGCCGTTGCCCGCCGCTGATGCTGACCAAGCCGACACCGGACAATTGCGACAACTTTTGCGCCAAGCGGGTATCGACCAAATCTTCCACTTTGGTCAATGGCAAGGTGTTGGAGCTGACCGCCAAGGTCATAATCGGGGCATCGGCAGGATTGACCTTGCTGTAGATCGGCGGCATCGGCAAATCATTAGGCAACAAGTTCGCCGCTTCGTTAAGCGCCGCCTGCACTTGTTGTTCGGCAACGTCAATATTCAGGTTCAAGATGAATTGCAGGACAATGACCGATGCGCCTGAAGAGCTGGTGGACGACATTTGGCTTAAGCCCGGCAACTGCCCCAATTGGCGCTCCAATGGTGCGGTGATCAGCGATGATGTCACTTCTTGGCTGGCGCCCGGATAGAGCGTGACGACTTGGATGGTCGGGTACTCAACCTGCGGTAAAGCCGAAATGGGCAGTTCACGGTAGGCCAGAATCCCCAGCAGCAATAAGGCCAGCATGATCAGTGACGTGGCAATCGGGCGTAAAATAAATAACCGTGAGGGGTTCATGCTATTTGTATCCTAACAAGGCTCTATATGGGTTTCAGGGTCTTTTACTGAAAATGTGTGGAAAGCCGTTAATAAGTATGGCAACCTTAAAAATACCCGTCATTCCGGCAGGGATTGCCGGAATGACGGGTAGATTTATGGTCGTTATATTTATTAACGGCAAAAAGACCTTGAAACCCATATAGAGCCTCCTAACAATCATAGTGCATCCCTGGATTTTTTCGGCTGGTCTTGTAGGGGCTGTTGAGGTTTGTCGTCCCGGCCAATCACGTTGACTTTAGCGGCTTCACGCAATTTGTCAGCCCCTTCAAGCACCACCCACTCATTAGCCTGCACGCCTTCCAAAACGGCCACCTGCCCCTCATATCCGGCACCCAGCCTGACATTACGCACAGTGGCAGTCTGGTCATCTTTGACGACATAGACAAACGTGCCCGCATTACCTGATTGTATGGCCGCATTGGGTACGATGGTGGCATTTCGCAAAGTGTCCACCTGCATTTTGATATTGACGAACTGGTTGGAGAACAGTGCGGTGTCGTTGTTGGCAAACGATGCCTTCAATTTGAGCGTGCCTGTGTTCGGGTCGATTTGGTTGTCAACCGCCAACAATTGCCCTTGCGCGAGTTTATGTTGGCCACTGCGGTCAAAGGCTTCAACCGCTAATGTTTTGCCTATGTGCAATTGTTTCATCACCATAGGTATCTGGTCTTCCGGCAGGGTAAAGATCACGGCGATGGGTTGGGTCTGGGTAATCACGACAATGCCGTTGGGATCAGCGGCTTTGACGATATTGCCTTGGTCAACCAAGCGTAGCCCTAAGCGCCCGCTAATCGGTGCAATGATGCTGGCATAGCCCAGTTGCAGTTTGGCATTGGCGACCACTGCCTTATCGGTGATGACAATACCCTCATATTGTTTGACCATCGCCGCTTGGGTCGCCGTTTGTTGCGAGGCTATCGAATCTTGTGCCAACAAGGTTTGGTAACGCTGCAAGTCAAGCTGGGCATTTTTAAGCAAGGCCTCGTCACGCATCAATTGGCCTTCCGCCTGCATCAGCTGGACTTGAAACGGGCGCGGGTCGATTTCGGCGATCACCTCGCCTGCTTTGACCAACGCCCCTTCTTGAAACGCCACTTTTATCAGTTCGCCATCAACGCGTGATTTCACGGTCACTGTCCGCAAGCCCGTAACCGTTCCCAAGCCGTTGAGATAAATCGGCAAATCACCCTGTACGGCGGTTTTGGCGATCACCGAAATGACATTCCGGCTTTGTTTGTCACCGTAAACGGCTTGGGGCGGTTGTTTGGGATTGGCATTGAAAGATTTGGCAACAAAAAACGCGGGGACGCTGGCAAAAATCAGAACCGTCCGGATTAGCCATCGCGATGATTTTTTGGGCGCAATGTTGTTTATAGACCCAATAGGGTTTTCAAGCTTCATGAATGATTTGTTTGACACATTTTTTAGTATTGGGAAATCGAAGGGGTTTAATGATGGGTCGCCCCATCTTTGGGTAAAGATAGTTTGCAAAAGTGCTGGGGCATCTTATAGCGGGTGTACAAGTCCGCTTTCTGGTAGTCGGCCATGTCGGAACGCAAGGATGCCCCTGTCAGAAAATTATTGCTTTAAAACCGTCCGCCACGAAAGGCACAAGGTCTTTGCCACTGCCTTTCTTCGTGTCCTTCGTTGTTTAAGGGCGTTCTATTAAGGCTATGGTTTTCATAATCACTCTGGGCTTAATAAAAAACAACGTTAAAAGCATAAGGCACAGAACATGCCGCCAAGTTAGCGACTTGTTTTACCTAAGGCGTCAACTGCTTAGGCTATCACTGTCAAGTTGTGGTTTTTCCAATGGTTGTCCGTTTGGGTATCTGGCTTTGCGGGCGGTTTTTTTGTCGGACACGGTTTTTTTAAACCCAAACGTTTGTTTAAGCCGCCTCCAACCTATCACTAAGGAACTGACGCCTAGAACCAAACCAAACGCTACCCATACTAACATCCACACATCCCACAACGGGTGATATTTGAGCCAGCCAAAATCCCAATGGTGCAGGGCTGAATAGGCCCAGCGCATAACCCGCGCACTTCTGTCCAGTTTGGCAAGCAGTTTGCCATCTTGCGGGTCGATATAAAAAAGTGTGCGGACATTATCGGCTAATTGTACCCGTAACACGGGCAAGGGTTTTTCCACCCGGCCTTGATCTTGCCTAGGGTAATAGTAACTGTCATAGTCATTCAAAAGCACTTGGCTTTCCACAGCGGTGTCAGCAGTAATGCGTTTGACCGCCGCCAACAAAGAAGGTTCCTCAAAGTGGTTTTTGCCGCCACCTTCCAGTACTTGTGGCCGCCGCTGGCCATCGCGGGTGACGGCCAATAAAAGCGCTTCGTCGCCTAAATGTTTCCAAGCCAGTTCGACCACATCAGCCCCGTCAACAGCTGCCGCCAGTTCAAGTGGCAGGATGGGCTGCCACTTGTTCATAACTTGAGGCAAAATGTTGCCTAAATAACGGTTGATTTCTTGACGGTTCGGATTGGCTTGGGAAAATATCTTCCCAGGGTTAGTGTCAAGAAACCCGCTTAACGCCCAAAAAAACATTAAACTCCCTCCTAGCAGCCCGCTCCAAAAATGCCATTTAAACCAGAATTCGCGATAAGGTTGTGTCCGGCCTTGCGAATAAGTCGCTTTGCCGCCAAAACCGGGTCGCCAACGCAACCAGCCGACAATCAGGCCTGTCAATGTCGCCACCGTTGCTGACAAGCCTAGCCACATCTGCACATCGGTGCGTGATTTCCCCAAACCGATGGCTTCCAATGGCTTCAACAAATGTAGCCAATTGCCGGCCCAGTAGAAAGCCCGCCCAAAGCGGGTGGAGGCGTGCAAGACTTCTCCTGTCCGTGAGGAAATCAATAACTGGCCACCATCATCACCTACGGCTATACGATGGAAAGGGCTTAATGCGTCCTGATTGCGCAGCATAATCGTTTTGTCAATGACCGCCAAATAGCTTGCTTGCGCCAGATCACGGCCTTGATCCGCTTCGTACCAGTGTTCGGCAATTTTTAAAGCCTGATCGGGCGTGGTCTTATGTAAGGAACCGTCCAATGCGGACAAGGCCAAACGCTGGCCTTTATTGTCCTCAATCAACCACAAGGGATCGCCCGCACTGCGGACCAATCGGGCATCAACAATATTAGCGGATGCCTCATCGCCTAGTTTGACGCCACTTTCGGTTTTAGATTCGGGGTCGGGTTTTGCGGTGGCTTTGCGTTGTCCGGCACTAATCTCCCAGGCCTCACCCAAACTCAACCAGCCGAATTCAGGCGCTAAGGTTTCGGCATGAGCCAACTGTTGGGCGCGATTTTGCGTGATGGTGGGTGAATACATAATCACCAAACCGGAAAAAAACCACATCAACATAAAGAGTGCCAAGGCAATGCCAACCCAGCGGTGAACCTCAAATAGCAGACGTTTCAATCGTTTCATATGTTCTCTTTTGCATCCGAAATAAGGCTGTAACGCATTTTTCGCCAAAAAAATGGGATTTGTTACAAACCGGAAATATAATTGGCTAAGGCTTCGATTTCATCATCGGTCAATGGCTTGGCGATTTTATTCATCACGCCATTAGGGCTGTTGGTACGTTCACCGAGTTTCCAATTGACCAGTTGTGCGCGTAAATAATTTTTGTTTTGCCCACCTATCACCGGATAGGTCAAATTGCCGGCACGGCTACCCTTGCCGTTGTCGCCATGGCAACGGCTACAAGGCTCAACCGCCCTGTCCTTATCACCCTCAAAAAATAATTTTCTGGCCAATGGATAATCTTGTGTATGCTGTCCTTGCATAATCTGTTTGCTGGCGAAATACGCCGCTATATCCGCCATATCAGACCCGCCCAAATCCTCGGCCATGATAGACATCACCTCGTGTTGACGTGCACCTGATTGGAAATCATGCAATTGCTTGACAAGGTAGCTAGCATATTGCCCTGCATGTTTGGGAATCCGGCTATCCGTATTATTGCCATCTTCACCATGACATTCTTGACAACGCTCCGAAGCCGAAATAATGTTGCCTGCAATGGGATTGCCAGTACCAATACGCTGGGCATTAGCGTTCATAAGATTGTCTGCCAATACCGTTGGCACCGAAACAACTGACACTAATAAGCTAAAAAAAAGCCAGCGTCCTTGCTGCCACGACAGATTACTACGATAAAACCCTATTAATGCAAATAGCCCGATATAGTTGGATTGACGTTGGTTTTTTATAAAAAAATAATCGGCCAATTGGCTGTTACCTGATCGGCTAATGCCGAGTCGTGAGCTGTTGGACAACTTCGAGCGCCTTATCAACATTTTCCTTGGCTTTAAGGCCGCCTATGCTTGCGGCTATTTTACCGTCAGGCGTGACAATAAACGTGGTGCGCTCTGAAAAACCGTGATTGATGTCATTGCCACGGGTATCTTTTTTACCGGGCGCAGCTTCCCGCACCGTCAATTCGTAAGCTTTGCTGATATTGCCGCCTTCATCCGCCGCCACCGGAAACTTGCCCGCACAAAATTCAGGATCGGCTGAAAATTCATTGAGCCTGGTGATATTATCCAAAGACACGCCCACAATGCTCGCCCCAGCGGCGGCAAACTTGTCGTAGTTCACGGCGAAGCTATGTGCCTGCAAATTACAGCCATTAGTGAACGCCGATGGATAGAAGTAAACCACAACAGGGCCTTTTTTCAGCGCGTCTTGTAAGGAATAAGCGAAAGCTTTACCTGCTTGCGAGGCTTGGGCTTTAAAATCAGGGGCATTGGCGTCTTCTTTCAAAGCGGCATTAGCGGATAGGGCAACGCCGGTTAACAGGCCGGCCAGTAAAAATCGTTTCATCTGCACTCCTTTAAAGCGGTTTATAAGTATCGTGGCAAGCGGTATCGCAAGCCTTGGAAATTTCAATGGCTTTGTTTGACGCGGCCTCGTAATCATTGGCTTCGATAAATTTGACTATTTCATCGGCCATAACTTCGTAACGTTTGGCATCGGTCACGGCATCGGCGGCATTGCCGCGTTTTTCAAAAAAACCTTCGACCAGCTTGAAGGACTTTTGCATGTCCTTGGCAAGCGCGATGGCGGCATTGGCATCTTTGTTGGTGATATTATCTTGGAGATTATGGGCGTTGGTATCTATAGCCTCCATCAACTCTTCGAAATCGAATTCGGCTTCGGCGTAAACAATACCCGTCGCCAGCATCAGCATAATCCCGTAGAGCTTTATCGTTTTACGCATACTTGTGATCCTTATCAAGGGCGGGCCCAAGCCGCCAAAATTTCGGGTTTGCCCGTTTATATCATGTCAAGCCCGCCTTGCCAGTTGGGCAAGGCAGGCGGCCTGCTATCGGTTGTCTATTAGCCCTTTTTCTTGCAATATCTCCCGTGTCAGCATTTGGCGCAACGGTAGGTCTTTCTCATTACGGACGGTTAAATTCATAGCAAAAACCCATACATCATTTGATGTTTCGATATACCCCACATACCAGCCAATTTGCGGCTTTTTTAACCGGCCTGTAAAACCTGTTTTGGCCCGTATCGTGTAAGCCGAGTTTTGTTCCACCACCATGATTTGCCGTAGCGTCTCGTAAGACGACGGGCTAAACGGAAGAGTGCGCTGGTAAACTTTTTTGAGAAACCCCACTTGTTCTATGGCGCTGATTTCAAGTGAGCCATCAAGCCAAAAATTTGTCCCATCAAAAGGCTCATGCAATTCACCGTAAGCTGATTTGCGCAGGTAGTTCCGGTATTTTTCCGTACCGACCCTGCGGGCAAGCTCTTGGTAACACCAAACGCAAGACACCTTGAAAGCCATGCCCAGCGTCTGGTCATGGTTCCAATCTGGATTAGCGTAAATATGCCCATCCCATTTGAATACGCCGTCTATTCCTGAAATTGCTTTTTCTTCAAGCGAAATCAGCGTATTTAATATCTTGAATGTAGATGCCACCGGGAATCTGTGGTTTGCACGGGACTCATTGTGAATGAATGTCCGCCCGCTATGTAGCGATGAAATTACAATAGCCCCGTCTATACCCTGTTGGGCAAAATGTTTGGCAATTGCTTGATCCTCGGCGGCCACGCAAGCCGAGAAAAAGATAAAAAAAATGATGGCTAAGCATTTTTGCATATAGGGGCACCTAGCGTTAATAAGACACTTATTAAGAAATTCAATAATGGATAGCCAGAAAGCAACAACACAAGCTTGGCTACCCATTAACTTAAGCGCCCAATATTAACTTAGGAATGTGCATAAAATAAGCTTTTCAAATGCCACCGTAACCCGCATTGTTTAAGCGGTGACCATTAGGCGATCAGCTCTTTGATAACCTTACCGTAAACGACCGTGGGACGCTCCGAACGGCCTTGATACTTATAAATCAACTTTAAGTGATCCAAGCCCATCTGGTTGAGCACAGTCGCGTGCAAATCGTAGGTGTCCACGGCTTGGCTTTGGTCCGCTACTTGCAAGCCGATTTCGTCAGTTGAGCCATAAGTTGTACCCGCTTTGACACCCCCACCCGCCAGCCATTGCGTGTAACCCCAAGGATTATGGTCACGGCCAGTGCCGCTTTCACCCCATGAGGTACGGCCAAACTCGGAAGTCCAGACCACCAAGGTCGAATCCAGCAGACCCAGCGCTTTTAAATCGGTGAGCAAGCCGGCAATGGGCTTATCGACAATTCTGGCGTGTTTGCCATGATTTTCTTCGAGCTTAGTATGGGCATCCCAATCCCGCTCATCGCCGTCCACATCCACGGGCCCACTGACCACCTGGATGAAACGCACCCCGCGTTCCACCAAGCGCCGCGCCCGCAACAGGTTTGTGCCATATTCTTGGTTTTGTCGCAAATATTTACAAGAGCTGAGTTTGGCCTGATTGGCGGACAAAACTAGCCTGCCAAATTGATAAATTGTCGGTGGGCGGGCAGTGTCCGTCCGGCGAGTTGCCCCTTACGGATCATG
>JAQTNZ010000112.1 GCA_028713595.1 Methylovulum sp.
TCCGGCTTGGATGTGCTGTTTATTGAAGACCTGATTATCGAAAAAAATCCGGCTTAAAAAAGGCGGGGCGAGTGATTGGCCTAACCTAGCCCCTTAGATAAGCCCACTACCAAGGCCTTACCTTAATCTTAACTTAGGCGCTATGCCATGAAAACTGACACTGATTCAATACCTTATTTTGACGCTATTTTTGCCGGACTGGACGATAACACCTCGGTGTTGGCGGCGGCTTTTGGCAACCATGTGCATTGGGGATATTGGCATGAGCCGGAAAATGCGGAACTGTCGCTCGCCAGCTTTTTGCAGGCCGCCGACCAGCTGTCCGAACAGCATTTTCTGGCCGCCTCGCTTACGGACGGCCTGAAAATCCTCGATACCGGCTGTGGTTTTGGTGGCTCTTTAGGCTTGCTTAATGAACGCTACCAAAACCTTGAGTTGCACGGTGTCAATATTGATCCGCGTCAGATAGCAAGGGCGCGGCAAAACGTTATAGCCCGCCCCGACTCGGGCAACACCATCGACTTTAAGGTCGGTAACGCCTGTGCGCTGGATGATTATCCCGATGCCAGTTTTGATGTGGTGTTTGCCATCGAATGTATTTTCCACTTTCCCTCACGGTCTGACTATTTCCAAGAAGCTTACCGCGTCCTAAAGCCTGGAGGGAGTTTAGTGTTCTCCGACATTATCGTCTATCGCCCGACATTTGCGCTCTTTTGCCTGCTGTGCTTGCCCTATAGGGGGCTGATGAAAAAATACTATGGCGAGTTGGGGACACCGATAACGGAAACGGCTTATAAAAAATTGGCGGCCCGTAGCGGCTTTGCCATCTCAGAAATCCGCAACATCACCGCCGGCACGTTGCCGACTTACCCGTTTTTGGAAAAATTCACCGAAGCCACAGGCCAAGAAGGCAAAGACATCATTAAGCTTTACCGTTTCCAACATCTGATCTCCCGCTTAGGTTTGCACCGCTACCAAGTGTTTACCCTGCGCAAAGGTTGACACATGAGCACCACTATCAGCCACTATGCCGAACAAATAGAGCGTGACGGTTACGCCATCGTTGACAATGTCTTAGACCCTGACCTGCTGGAGACGCTGGACAACGATATACGGCGCTTGGAAGCGCTGTTGTCCATCCCGTTAGGGAAAAACGACTTTGAAGGGACGCGGACACTGCGCATCCATAATCTGCTTACCCACGGCGAGCTGTACCAAGCTATCCCCGTCCACCCGAAAATACTGCCTATCATTGAGCATATTTTAGACCCCGGTTGCTTGATTTCCTCAATGTCCACCTCAACCCTATTGCCGGGTGAAACTGCCCAAGCTATCCATGCCGATGACCAGCTCATCCCGTTACCCAAGCCACATATCCCTATCATCCTCAATACCCTTTGGGCCATTTCCGACTTTACCGAAGCCAACGGCGCGACCCGCATCATCCCCGGCAGCCATAAACAAGACCATAACCCCGCATGGGACGGGCATTACGATAGCATTCCGGCACAAATGCCCAAAGGCAGCGTGTTGATTTTACATGGCAGTGTCTGGCATGGTGGCGGCGCTAACCACAGCCAGCAACGGCGGGCCGCCATTGCCTTGAATTATTGCGCGGGCTATATCCGCCAGCAAGAAAACCAACAATTAGGCATCCCCAAACACATTGCCCGTGGCTTTTCTAAGCGCTTGAGTGAGCTGGTGGGTTATAGCATCTATAACACCTTAATAGGCCACATCAATTGTGACCATCCAGGCAAATTGCTGGATCAATGACAGTGACGGTAAGCCCTAAAAGCCATCCGACCCTAAGAAACAGGTTTTTTAAGTTTCATTTCCATAACATTTGCTGTAATCGATACAGACATCACAGGACGGTACGCGGCATAAATACAGGCCTTCCGATTCGCAAAGCTGTTTGTAGAGGAATTTTTTCCACTTCATATCCTTGTCATTTTTCGCCGCCAATTCAGGGAAATTATACTGTAGCAATGCAGTCAATTGCCCCCGGTTCCACAGCCCCATATCTTGCCAGAGATGGTCGCTGCCTAGGCAGGCGGCGACCACCAAATCAATGATAATATCGCTGTCCACGGCCCTGGCATACTGGGCCAGTAAACCAACCAGATCATCTTTTTCCAACATCCGGCCAAAATCCAAACAGCTGCCTGATGCGGCCTTTTCAGGCAAGGCAACATCAGGAAAATACCGCCGGTTCACCACCTTAAATAACCCCACCTCCAAGCCCAGATAATCAGGTAGCGCACCTTTGCCATGCCACCAACTGCTAAGCATACAGGCCAGCCATTCGCTGTTGGGGGTCAGCAAAGGCCGCACCGTTAAGCGATGGTAGGTCGCCAGCACCTGATCCGGGCGTTGGGGTAGGGCTGACATGGTTAATACTCGACCAAGATGTCTTCATCCCTGACTATCATTTGGCAAGCCAACCGCCAAGGTGAGGGCAAGTCATCAACTATCATTTGTTCCAGCTCTTCTTTGGTGATTTTGCCGCTTTGTCTTAATACGGCTTTTTCTTTCTCAGTTAAGGGGCCACCCATACGGCCCGGTTTTTTGTCAATGCTGCTGACTTTTACCAGACACGTGCCGCATTCGCCGTCTTCGCATTCAAAATCAATGGGGATTTTGTTTTCACGGGCCAATTTCAACAAACTTTGGGTGTGGCTGCCCGCCACCGCATAAACGGTTTTGTCTTTATATTCAGGATTTGCAAAAGTAACTAAAGCCATGATCGTCTCTTTTATAATTAAGGGTTATCAAACAGGTCTGACACCGATTTTGCCGCCCAACACTTGCGCCTGGCAAGCCAAACGGTTGTGTTTGCCGGCCATGTTTTCACGCAAGACCTTATCTTCCAATACGGATGGTTCGGTGAGGTTGTTCCAGCCTTCGGTCACTTTCATGATGCAGGTACCGCAATCGCCTTCACGGCAACCGTAGGTGATGCCGGAGCCGACTTTCTCGGATATTTCGATAATCCGTGTGCCGGCAGGTGCGGACACGGTGACATTAATGTCTTCAAAGGTAATGGTTGCTTTCGCCATGGGTTGTGCTCCTTTTAAGGGGGTTATTAAAATTTTTTCTTATGCCAAATCCGCCATATCAATCACTTTGCTTTGCCTTAAGCCGGTCAGCTCTTCTGCCAGCTCACGCCCGAACGTGTGGCAAAGCTCAATTTCTTCATCGGTCGGAATGAGTTTTATACGCAGTCCTGGCACGGGGACGCGCAATTTCAGGCCCCGTAAGCGGTCTTCGACCATCCTGACGGCTTCGCCAGTCCAGCCGTAAGAGCCGAATACGCCACCTACTTTTGATTTAAGATTAATCACCACCAACGATGACAACAAATCCCAAACCGGCTTGACCGCATCGCCGTTGATGGTCGGTGTACCGAAAACGATACCATCGGCATCTTCGATCAAATCAACAAACGGTGCGAGTTCGCTACCTTCCAGGTCATACAAGGATGCCCGCACCTGCCCGATGCTCATCGCGCCTTCATAAATGGCTTCGGCCATCCGCCGGGTATTGCCGTAAGAGCTGATGTAAAAAATCAACAAGGTTTTTTCGCCACCATTAATGTCATTGGCTGATACCGTTTGTGACAGCTCGCGGTAACGTTGCACATAGCGTTGCGGGCGGTCACGCAACAGCGGCCCATGGGCGGGGACGATTTTATTGAGCGGCAGTAACGGTTCAATCAAGTCCAACGCCCGGTTCACATAGTCTTTGAACGGGCGCATGATGTGCGCATAGTAGTATTCAAAAGAAAACCTAAAGTCGCCGACTTCATCGTTAAACAAGCGGTTGTCGCAAAAATGGCAACCAAAGACATCACCGGAAAACAAGGTTTTTTCTTCCGGCAAATAGGTGCATTGGGTATCGGGCCAATGCAAATAGGGAGTGTGCAAAAATTGCAGTGTCCTGTCACCTAGCGACACGCTGTCGCCCGTCAATACGGGGGTAAAGGCCAGGTCATCTTGTTTTAGCAAAGCCTTGACCATGGTCTGGGCTTTCTGCGAAATATATAAGCGGGCTTGCGGGGCGCGGCGCATCAGTTCCGGCAATGCACCGGTGTGGTCAGGTTCCAGATGGTTGAGGACAATGACGCTGATTTCATCATAACGGGCGACGGTCTCTAATCTGGCAAAAAAATCTTTGGCAAAGCTTTCCTTAACGGTGTCGATAATGGCGACCCCGGTGCTGCCTCTGACCAGATAAGCGTTATAGCTGGTACCGTTGGCGGTCTTCAGGATAATGTCAAACGTTCTTAAATTCGGGTCTAACGCGCCTATCCAATGGACACGCTCCGATAAGGCCACGGCTTGGGGGATGCCTGCAATGCTGAGTAACGGAGGTTTATTCATGACGGCAAGCGGATTGTCCCGCCGTTTTTGCACAACTTTGCACGTCTTGCGTGGTGTCGGCGTTTACCAAACCTAGCCATGCGTCCACTTGCGGCGGGTCAAAACCCACCATCCGAGTGGTGCCGACCTGCATAAGCGGACGGCGTATCAATAAGGGTTGCGCCACCATAAATGCAAGGGCAGCTTCGGCACTGAGGCTATCCGGGTCGATTTCGCGGTTTTTAATGGCGGGGGCACTGTAGTTGAACCAGTCACGCACGGACAGATCGGCAAAAAAGGCGCGTAAGACTTCCGGTTGCCACGGTTCGGCCAACAAGTTTTTGGCAATGACCTGATGGCCTGCCGCCACCAGCATTTGCTTTTGCCGCGTGTTGCTTACACAACCGGGTTTTTCGTAGAAAATGACCGTAGCCATTGCCAAATCCTCAGTGTGATTGCAACTCGGCCATGGCTTCCGCCATTTTTTCCGGCGGGATGCCGGTCAACGAGCCGGGCGGGTTAACCGCTTCGCCCAATGAATTTAAAATGGCCCCTTCAATCGGACAAATGCTTGCGCATTGGTAAACCGGATAGTCGCCTTCACATTCGGTGCATTTATTGGCGTTGACCAAAAAATGCGGTTTGGCTTCGTAAATGGCCTTGCTCGGACACACCGGCGCACAGGCAAAACAATTCACGCAAGTCTCAATAATTTTTACGGCCATAACAAGCTCCTAAAATGGGGTACACCCTGTGCGCACTTATCGCTGCCAAAACTACGCAATATGG
This sequence comes from Methylovulum sp., assembly GCA_028713595.1. Lineage (GTDB taxonomy): Bacteria > Pseudomonadota > Gammaproteobacteria > Methylococcales > Methylomonadaceae > Methylovulum. The sequence goes on from JAQTNZ010000112.1 coordinate 5,154, forward strand.
AAAAACGCACGGGGGGTTATCGGTCAAAACCCTATAAAACCATATTCGATCTATGGCGTTACCTTCCTGTATGGCGTATTGGCGGGCCGGAAAAATGTTGGGTTGCCAAAGCACCTACAACCCAACGTACCCCCCAAGTACCCTCTCGGTTGCTTATGCGCTTGCCCGCGCCGCTTCGGGCTGGGCATCTAACTTGCCGGCTGCCGCCATTTCCTTGTAAACCGCCATGACCGCTTCTTCAATAGGTTCCATAGCATGTTCACCGTTCGGCATGATACCGGCGTTTTCCAACAATTCCCAAGGCTCATAGCCGACTTTGGAACACAAGACCGCCTCGCAACCTTCCAATGTCCGTACTGTCCGTTGCAGGACACTTTCGCCATCGCCACAGGTGCTGTCACCGCCACAATATTGGTCGGCTTTACGGTGGCTGATAAAGCGCACGCCATCGGGTGAGGCCTCATAAATCAAAAACTCTTTGGCATGACCAAAATGCACGTTGATGACCCCTTGGCCGCTGGTCGCCACCGCCATCAGCACCGGACGGGTGGATAGCTTGGGTTCAGCTTTGAATTGCATTGATTTTTCGGCTTTTTCCAGACGTTTGCTGTCCATTTCCACTTGTATCGCCTGATGGATGACCTTGCGTTTTTCCATCGCCGCCTGATAATCAATCTCCATCTCTTCGATTTTGTCCAAGGTGAATTCATCGCCACGGTCTTCGCCCAATAGGCCCACCGCATCGGCGCGGCATTGACGACAATGGCGCATCATGTTCATATCGCCGGAACAGGCATCCTGTAAATCTTGCAATTCGTCATGGGTCGGGCCGCGTTGTCCCATCACGCCATAAAACGTACCGTGTTCGGCTTCGGCAATCAATGGCATGACATTATGCAAAAACGCGCCTTTGGATTTGACCACCCGGCTGACTTCCGCCAAATGTTGGTCGTTGACCCCGGGGATCATAACGGAATTGACCTTGACCAAAATGCCTTTGGCAATCAGCATTTCCAGGCCTTTTTGTTGCTGGTCAATCAGAATCTTCGCGGCTTTTTTGCCTTTGATGCGGCGGTTGTTCCAATAAATCCACGGATAAATTTTCGCGCCGATTTCAGGGTCTACGCAGTTGATGGTGATGGTGACATGGTCGATATTGTGTTTGGACAACTCCTCTACGGCATCAGGCAAGGCCAAGCCGTTGGTGGAGACGCACAATTTAATGTCCGGTGCTTCTTCGCTTAAGCGACGGAAAGTCTCAAACGTACGCTCTGGATTGGCTAACGGATCGCCGGGGCCGGCAATACCTAACACGGTCATTTGCGGAATGGTTGCCGCTACGGCCATAGTTTTTTTAACGGCCTGATCGGGGGTTAGCAATTCTGACACCACACCTGGACGCGATTCGTTAGCACAATCGTATTTGCGGTTACAATAATGGCATTGGATATTACAAGCAGGTGCTACCGCAACGTGCATACGCGCAAAATAGTGATGGGCATCTTCGGAGTAGCAGGGGTGGTTTTGCACCTTCTCGCGGATTGAATCGGGCAGTGCATCCATTTGATTTTCGGTAGTACCGCAAGAACTGGCAGAACAACCACTTTTAGCCGCAGGGGCTTCGTTTAAGACGGGCAATTGCATGATAATGACCTCGTGAAATGTATTTACGATAGGTCAAAGCATACGCCGTGCCAAAGTCAAAAAATATTTTAAGCCAATGATTTTATCTAATTATTTTTTGTTTTCTGCACGTTAAATAAGAGATTGTCCTAAATATGACAGCCATCTATTAAAGTTTTGTCGTGAATGGCACAATGCACTCTGGGCAAGCTTAGCCCGCAAGTCGGCTATCAAAAGCTTACGCGTTTAACAGTGCCATAAAGTTGGATGGCTTTAGCTTATTGCCGACAGCCTTAGCCCTATGCAAGCACTAGGTTTTGCCCAGTAATGGCGGCTTGTTTAAGTGATATTTAGGGGCTAAATGGCAAAGACGCATATAGATAGCGGTTTTAGCGGTTTTTGAAATATAATGTGCCTTTACCTACAGAACTAAACGCTACAGCCGCCGCCTATAAGATTTATAGGGTGTTTTCTAAATGGTGCCGATGCTTTTTAGGTTTCGCGTAAACAAAAAAACAGCAGGGGCAAGAGCTGCTAGGTTTGCTGTATCTTAAACGGCTAAGCCGTTTTTACTCTACTACTCATTATTGAATTTGCTATGATTGAAATTGATACAAAAAAATTGGTAATTGGCATGTATGTGGCCCGCCTTGACCGGCCTTGGCTGGAAACCTCTTTTTTATTCCAAGGTTTCCGCATTGAAAACAATCATCAAATAGAGCAACTGCAAACCTTTTGCAAAACCGTTAAGATAGATGAAGAGCAAAGTTCGCCCTTAGTA
>JAQTNZ010000113.1 GCA_028713595.1 Methylovulum sp.
TGCTCAGTGATATTATTATTAAAATCACGCATTGCCTTTTCTAAGGCTTCAATGAACGCTTTAGAATTGTTTTCAGCAACAATTTGCGCAAAGTCTTCAAATTTTTGTGATAAATTATCGAAATTGGTGGTCAATACGCTGTTGAGCAACTCGCTACGATACTTGTTGTTGGAGTCAATATCTTTCAATGCGTCTTTCATATCTATACGCACTTTAGCCAATTGCGTTGTCACGGACGCATCGCCCTCACCTGCTAAACTAGATTTGATACTATCGAGTAAAATATTTTGCTTTCTAAATTCCTGAGGGAGTTCTTCAATAGCTTGCTTTAATTCTCGCAATAAAGTGTCAGGGCTGTTTTTTACGCTCCTTAATAAGGTTTCGTTAATTATCCCCAGTAATTCAATGATTTTTTCATCAGAACTGGTTTCAACAGTTTTTTGTTCAATAGTAAAGCTTTGTGCAACCCTAACAATAATTGATGCAAAGATACCCATTAAGCTAGCGATGAATTTAACCTTTAATCCATCAAGTAATTTTGGGATGCTATTTTGAATATCATTTAAATCCAAACCAATTAAACCAATTGAAATCCCCCAAAAACTAAAAAATATTCCAACAGTTGCTAAAATTGAAGGTGATTGTTTAATGTAGTGTTCGAGTTTTTCAGAATTAGGCCAAAGTTTTCTTCCAAATAAGGCAAGTATTGTCAATATAGCAATAACAATCAAAGCAACGATATTGGTTAAACTGTTAAAGATAGCCTGTGTGATTTGTAGCATTTCCATATAGTTACTCTATTTTTTGAATACGGAGGGCATCATTCAAGTTAAAAAACCAAATTATCTCGGTTACTTATAATGCAGGATATAGCCCGAGCCAGTGGGTTCAATCAGCCAGAAATATATCTGTATAGATTGAATTTAGGTACGGAGATTTTGAGTATACAAAAATACTAAAGAAAACGCTGTTAACTATTTTACATTATTCAACTATTTTTACGCTTTAACCAGCAAGCACCCTTTGCTTCCATCATTTACGTTTAGGGCTGGCAGGTGATAACGCGGTAAGGCGCAATCCGGTGCAATAGGCGATAGCCGTATTGCACCGCCTGTTGGGCATTTAAACATCCGGCACATTACGCTATCACTAATGCGCCCTACGCGGGTTATTCCTCCATCACCCTCATTAACTTAAGCATAAGTATTTGCTTCCTTTAGAGTTTAAAAAGAATATCATCTTCCTTGGATATTAACATCTTCTTTGATATGATGACTTTATGTATCATTAAAAGCGATAACAAGGTAACAATTTGCGCTTCACTGTTCCCCATCCCATACCTTATCAAGGCAGCAAGCGGCGGTTGGCAACAGCCATTCTTAGCCACGTCCCCGCTAATCAGTACACGCGCCTTATAGAGCCGTTTGCCGGTTCTGCCGCTGTTAGTTTGGCGGCGGCATCCCGAAATACGTTTTCCTCTTTTGTGATAGGTGATGCGCTCGAGCCACTTATCAAACTATGGAATATGGTCATTGTTGACCCTACGGAAGCCGCCGATGAGTACAGTAAGTTATGGCATCGGGAACGCGAAAAACCAATTGAGGCCTACTATGAAATTCGTTCTGAGTTTAATGTCGATCGTAGCCCAACCAAGTTGTTGTATTTGTTGGCTAGATGCGTGAAAAACGCTGTTCGGTTTAATCCGGCAGGTGAGTTTAACCAGTCACCGGACAAGCGACGGAAGGGGACGCGCCCGCAATTGATGAAAGAAGAGTTGTTTGCTGCCCATCGGGTTCTTGCAGGTAGGTCTCAAGCCGTGTACGGGGACTTTTTTTCAATGATTCTATCAGCCCAAAAAGGGGATTTCTTCTACCTGGACCCGCCGTATCAAGGCACCAGCGAGGGGCGGGATCAACGCTATATTTCTGGTGTTAGCCGGGATAGGATGGTTGAAGCGCTGGCAGTCCTTAATGAAAAACGCATACCGTTTATTCTCAGCTACGATGGTTTTTGCGGGGAACGCAATTATGGTGATCCTCTTCCCGAAGCTGTTGCCCATCGGATTTTGTTAGATGTTGGCAGGTCCAGTCAGGCCACTCTCAATGGCCGTAATGACGTGACAATAGAATCCCTTTATGTCTCTCACTGTATTCCGGTTATACGCGAAGTCAACAGGCCTACCCGCTCACTGGGCGATTTTGCAGAACAGGCGACCCTATTTGCATTTTCTTAGCATTGCTTTTTTAACATGTGCTTTATCTCTTCTGCCAAGCTTAGTTGGTGACGTTCCGCCTCATCTTTGATGCGCTCAAAGTCGTTTAGCTCCTCGTCAATCCAGACAAGTTCTACCCGCCGTTGGGGTTGCATGGCGATGTGGGTATAAGCCGTTGGTTCCGCCCAATAGCAAGACAGGCAGACATCAAAAGAATGCACTTGTAGCCAATTTTTGCAGTGTTCACATTCCCATGATTTTTTTCGGTTACATGAACCGCAGAGGATTTGATACGGTTGCCGTTCTTCGTATTGTGATTCACCAGCGACCTCGTAGGGGATACGGTGATCGACTTGTAAATTGTGGGTAGCCCCGCAAAGCTGGCATTTATCGCCAGCCGCATGAATGAGTGCATCCCGTTCTTTTTTGGGTAGGAGCCGCCGCCCCTTCTTGCCTACCTCCAATTCCCCTTCATCCAATTTATATGCCGCAATTGAACGGCCATTGGTGTGTTTGACTTTAATGGTTTTGAGGCGAAACCCCAAATCCCTAACGTCTTGGGCGGCGCGAGGTGGATGGTCGTATCCGGCTTGGCTGATTTGTTCGGTTGTGATAACGCCGTCTTTAAGGATGCTGTCTAAAACAAACCGCGCCCTTTTATTTGTTACCGCCGCGATTCGCTCAAGAAGCGCTTTAGGGAAGTCAGGAGCATCAGCCATTAAACAGCTCCTTTGCTGGAACGCCCAATGCAACCGCTATTTTATGGATGTTTAGAAGGCTGACATTTCTTTCGCCACGTTCAACACTGCCAATATAGGTTCGGTCAAGATCACAGATAAGCGCCAGCGACTCCTGTGAAAGCCCTTTTTGCTTTCGAAGTTCCCGCACTCGTGCGCCGAAGTTCTTTTGAAGTTGGTTTTCATTTGGTTTATTCATCACTGTGCAATTGAATCACTGTAGATGACAATAAGTCTACGGACTTTAAGTATCATTTAAAGCTTGGCGGCGGTAGCACAAAAGCTGTAAGTCTGGTGGGCTTTACAGGCTGTTTCTACTGAACATTTCCAACTTTATTAGCTGCGCGTATACGGTCATTGTCAAAATTACCTAAACTCTGCTATAAACACGGTAAGGTTGGCTCCGTGGTATTTGCTCTGCCATCCGGTCGCCTATTATGACGATAAGGTCGGGATGAATTCTAGCTTCTATGTTGATGTGCAATTCATCAATATAGGGGGCGGACGGTATCTGGAAAGAAATCGCCGAACACCTGCCTCGCTATCGCCGAAGGCCCTTAGGCGTGGCGAACGGGTATTAACCTAAGGTGATCCCCTTGGACTGTGTCCAGCAGGGGGGTTTTGATAGATACGGCACTGCCATCAGATAACTTATGTAGAATTCAGGTTTTCTTTTGCCCCCCAAAATGATACGCTTTTTGGGGAGGTTGGGTGCACATACCTATAAGCCATTCAACCCACCCTATTTGCAAGCCTGACAGAATTAACGACTGATGAATTTTTCGCAACCACAAGATGTTGACAGCTATCTTTTCCCCGCGTCTTTCGCCCAGCAACGGCTGTGGTTTTTTGAGCGGCTGATGGGGGTTAACGGCATTTATAACATCATCTTGGCGACTCGGCTTATCGGCGAGTTGGTTGTGCCTGCTTTGCAGCAAAGCCTTGATGCCATTGTTGCCCGCCATGAGGCGTTACGGACTGGCTTTGGCGAACAGGACGGCAACACTATCCAGGTCATCAGGCCTACACTATCTGTGGCCTGTACGCGGCTGGAGTTGCCCGCCTATCGGCAAGATGAAGTTCAAGGCATTTTGGAGGCACAGGCAAACCAAGCCTTTGACCTCAAGCAGCCACCTTTAATCCGTGCCTTGTTGGTCACATTATCAGGGCAGGGTAGCCATATCCTGCTTATCACCGTCCATCACAGTGTGTTCGATGGTTGGTCTATCGCCGTGTTTAACAAAGAATTGGCGCATTTTTACCACGCCTTTAGCCAAGGCCCAGCGGCGGCTTTACCTAAATTGCCCATCCAGTATGCGGACTATGCGGTCTGGCAACGGGAATGGTTGCAGGGTGAGATGCTGGATAAGCAACTGGCGTATTGGCAACGGCAATTGTCTGGCCTGTCCGTATTGGAATTGCCGACCGACAGGCCGCGTCCGAAGCGCCCGTCGCATCGGGGCGGGCAAGTGCCTATCCGTTTGTCTGCCGAGTTGGCCCAAGGGCTTGACCGCTTGGCACACCACCACCATGCGACCTTATTCATGGTTCTTTTGGCAGGTCTGCAAACGTTGTTGCACCGCTACAGCGGCCAAACCGACATTGCCATTGGCACTGCCATTGCCGGACGCAACCGCGAGGAGTTGCAAGGCTTGATTGGCTTTTTTGTCAATACGCTAGTGTTGCGCGGGGATTTGTCAGACCATCCCGATTTTTGCCAATTGCTAGGCCAAGCCCGTAAAACCTGTCTGGAAGCTTATGGTCATCAGGATATTCCTTTCGAAAAGCTGGTTGCCGAAGTTCAAAGCGGACGTGATACGGGCCGCCATCCGCTGTTTCAAGTCATGTTGGTCTTACAGCCGCCACCCGTCTTAAACCCGCCTTGGCCGGGCTTGGCGATGGAACCGCTTGCCGTTGCCCATCACTTTGCCAAGTTTGACCTGATAGTTTCCTTGACGGAATACCCTGATGGTCTGGCGGGCGAAGTCGAATACAGCGCTGATTTGTTCGATGCCGCCACTATCGTCCGCATGGTCGGGCATTTTCAGACCCTATTGGCGGCTATTGTCAGGCAACCGGAAACTGCCATTGCCGAACTGGAGTTGCTTACCGACTCCGAACGTAAGCAACTCAGTGGCTGGAACGCCACCACCACGGCCTATCCGCACAATCAATGCGTCCATCAGCTTTTTGAAACGCAAGCGGCAAAGACACCGGAGGCCATTGCCCTAGTTTTTGAAGGGCAGCAACTGAGTTACCAAGAACTTAACACCAAGGCCAACCAGTTGGCGCACTACCTTGCCAGTTTGACGGGTAAGCCGGACCTATTGATAGGCGTTTGCTTACCAAGAAGCCCGGCGATGATTATCACTGTCTTGGCGATCCTTAAGGCAGGTGGCGGTTATGTGCCGCTAGACCCGGCTTATCCTAAAGAGCGGCTAAAATGTATGCTGGCAGATGCTAACGTTCCGGTATTGATTACCCATACGGGGCAACGGGATAGCCTTCCTGAAACGGATGCCCTGATCGTCTGTGCCGATACGCTAGAGGAAACCCTTAACGCTTTTGGCACGGATAATCCGGCGGCTATCGCCACCCCTGAAAATCTGGCCTATGTGTTGTATACGTCCGGTTCGACAGGCATCCCTAAAGGCGTGGCTATGCCCCACCGTGCGTTGGTCAATTTGCTCAACTGGCAGACTGATGGCTTCAAACCCGCACCTGACCGGCGAATTCTGCAATTTACCAGTCTAAGTTTTGATGTGTCTTTCCAAGAAATTTTTACTGCCCTGACCACAGGGGGCGCTCTGGTGTTGATTTTGGAAGAACAACGCCGCTATCCGCCGGTATTGTTAAATAGTATTGCCCAGCAAAAAATAACAGACCTGTTCATCCCGTTTATCGCCCTGCAACAACTCGCCCAAGCCCATGCCAATACTGCCATAGCTAATCATCTTAACGTGATTATAACGGCGGGCGAGGCGCTGCATATCACCCCCGCCATCAAACGCTTTATGGAAAGCTTGGGCGGTTGCCAGTTAGTCAACCAATACGGCCCGACAGAATGCCATGTGGTCACTGCTTTTAATTTGCCTAAAGATATAAGCGCTTGGGCGGAGTTTCCATCCATAGGCCAGCCGATTGCCAACACCCAAATCTATATTTTGGACAAGCAGTTGCAGCCTGTCCCTATCGGGGTGATCGGCGAGATTTATATCGGTGGCGACAGCTTGGCACGCGGTTATCTCAACCAAGCGGAATTGACCGCCGAAAAATTCATTAGCCATCCTTTCAGCACCGACCCCGCCGCCCGGCTATACAAAACCGGCGATCTGGCCCGTTATCTGCCCGATGGCGGCATTACGTTTCTGGGGCGTATGGATAAGCAAATCAAGTTGCGCGGTTTCCGCATTGAGCTGGGGGAGATAGAAGCGGTGTTGGGGCAATACCCAAGTGTCAATGATGTGGTGGTGCTGATCCGTGAGGACTTGCCCGGCGATAAACGCCTAGTCGCTTATCTGACTTGTCCACCTCAGGCGCAACCGGACATCAACGCCTTGCGCGGACATGTCAAAGCTAAGTTGCCCGATTACATGGTGCCTTCGGCTTTTGTGTTTTTGGAGAGCCTGCCCTTGACCCCTAATGGCAAACTTGACCGTGATGCCTTGCCTGTCCCTGAGCCGTCACGTCCTGAATTGGCGCAATTATATGCCCCGCCCAGAACTCCCGTTGAAGAAGTGCTGGCGGCCATTTGGCGGGAAGTGTTGGGGGTTGCCCAAGTCGGCATTCATGACAGTTTTCTGGATTTAGGTGGGGATTCTATCTTGGCTATGCAATTGCTTGCGCGTATCGATAGCCATTTTCAAATGGGGTTCCCATTGGACTTGCTATTTGAAGAGCCTACCATCGCCGGCCTGTCAGGACAATTGGAAATCCTTCTGAAACAAGCAAGCCCTGGAAAAAGATTGCCTATCCGTGCCTTGCGGCGGCAACCTTATAAACTAGATTACCTATGATATTGCACGAACACCCTGACGGGCATCCTGAACCGGAAAAGGTTGGCGACTACCTGTTCCCCACGTCTTATGCCCAGCAACGGCTGTGGTTTTTAGAGCGGCTGCTCGGAGCCAGCGGCCTGTATAACATTAGCTGGGCCATCCGGCTGACTGGTAGGCTGGATGTGCCGGCCTTACAACAGAGTTTTGCCGCCCTTGTCGCCCGCCATGAAACCTTGCGGACTTCTTTTGCCGAACAGGACGGCGAGCCGGTGCAGATTATCAGGTCAGCCCTGCCTTTCCAGTGCACAGTGAAGGTGTTGCCAGTATCTCAAGAGCGCGAAATCCAAGGCCTACTCGATGCTGAGGCCAGCAAACCGTTCGACCTGAAAGCAGCCCCCTTAATCCGCGCCTTGCTACTGGCCTTGGCCGAAGGGCAACATATCCTGCTGACCACCCTCCATCATAGTATTGCCGATGGCTGGTCTATGGCGGTGTTCCGGCAAGAACTGGCGCATTTCTACCGCGCTTTTAGCCAAGGCCAAGCGGTAGGGCTACCCGAAT
>JAQTNZ010000114.1 GCA_028713595.1 Methylovulum sp.
CCATGCGTGACGCAAACGGCTCAGGATAAACGGAGGGCTTGATCCGGGCAGGCACTTCGGATGCAATGACGGCGATGGCTTTTGGTTTTTCTGACATAACAAACTCGTGGGCTGGGGAGATAATGGCGGGGGTGAATGGGGTAAAGTGTAGCTTATGCGGCGCAATAGCGCTATCGGCTCACAGCCTATGGATTGCGGCTTACTGCGTTGACATGGGGGTGTTTCCTACAGAGGGACGGTCTAGGGTGGTGCGTGGGGATAGCTATGGTGCATGGATTTGTCCATCGTTTGCTGTCAAAATAGGTGCATCTACTGTTTGGAGACGATGATGAGAACCACTATAACTCTTGATGAGGCCTTGTTACTAAAAGCACAGGCGTTAAGCGGCTTACAAGAGCGCAACGCCTTGATACGCGAGGCTTTAAATGCCTTAATCCAACGGGAGAGCGCCAAGCGTTTGGCAAAGCTGGCGGGTAGCGAAACCCCATTGCAAGATATTCCCCGGCAGCGGGAAACCGTGCTGTGATAGTGGTTGACACCTCGCTATGGCTTGACCACCTTCGCGGCTCTGATAGCTTGCTGGCTTCGTTATTGGTAACGGATTTTGTTTGTATACATCCTTGGATTATTGGCGAGTTGGCTTGCGGGAATTTGCAAAATCGGCGGGGTATCTTAGGCTTATTAATGGATTTGCCACAAATTCAGCCAGTTAGTGAAGGCGAGGCATTATATTTTATCGAACAACACCACTTGATGGGCAAAGGCATAGGTTATATTGATGCGCATTTGTTAGCGGCAACCGCCGTCCATTCAATGAAAATATGGACACGCGACAAGCGTTTAAACGCCATGGCACACGCATTGGATTTGGCTTATACACCCAAAAGCCATTAAATGACTGAACCCGTCAAACATCTACCATAGGGTGCGGGGCGAGCCGTTGCACCCCCCTGTCCACATGCGGTGCAATATGGCTATTGCCTCAGTGCCCTGCGAAATACGCCTTACCGCGTTTGCGGGCAAGATGCCCGCGCTCCAAAAAATGAAAACTTGACAGCTTATAAAGTATAAGATTATTGCGCCCTGCCGCGTTGACCCTTATTAACCATTGATATTATTTAAGGATATCTACATAATACAGGTGTATTTTTAGACTTATCCATGCGGTGCAATACGGCTATCGCCTATTGCACGGATTGCGGTTTACCACGTTATTTAAGAAGGGGAGACACCGATGCCAGACTTTACCAACCAACCAACCAACCTCGCTCTGAAAAGCCTGGCTGTTGCCATCACTTTAGCGTTTGGCATGGCATCGGCTCATGCCACAACATTTACCGTTGACGGGACAAACTGCACTTTGCCTGATGCCGTCAAAGCGGCCAGCACCAACACAGCGGTTGGCGGCTGCCCTGCGGGCGGCGCGACAGACACGCTGAACCTCACGGCTAAGGACTACATATTGACGACGGCGGCGACAGGTAATAATGGCCTGTGGCCAATCAGCGGCATCGTCACGATTAACGGCAAACCAGGCGTCGGTTCGGTCATCAGCCGTTCCAAGGCCGTGACGGAGCCGTTCCGTTTATTTCAGGTGAATAATGACGGGGCTTTGACGTTAAGCCGTGTCAGCGTACAAAATGGCAAAACAGATTATGCGAACGGCGGGAACGGCGGTGGGATTCTCAACAGCGGCCAGCTAACCTTGACCGACACTACCGTGTCAGGCAATAGCACGTATTATAGCGGCGGCGGCATTTTTTCTGACGGCACCCTCACCTTAACGAACAGCACCGTGTCAGGCAATAGTGCGGAGTATGAGTTTGACGGCGGCGGCGGCATTTTTTCTGGCGGCACCCTCACATTAACGAACAGCACCATATCGGGCAATAGCGCGGCGGGATACCTTGGTGGTGGTGGTGGTATTTTATCTCGCGGCACCCTCACATTAACGAACAGCACCGTATCCGGCAATAGCAGTAGTAGGAGTTATGGTGGCGGCATCACGGCTTACGGCCCTAGCACCTTAACGAACAGCACCGTGTCCGGCAATAGTTCGCGGAGTTATGGCGGTGGCATCTATAGCAGAGGCATCATCACATTAACAAGCAGCACCGTATCCGGCAATAGTGCGGGGGATTATGGCGGCGGCATCATTGCCCAACACCTCACCTTGACCAACAGCCTCATCGCCAACAGCCCGTCAGGAGGTGATTGCGCTATCACGGCCTTTAGTGGCACTCTTCCAATATACAAAGGCAAAAACCTCATCGAAGACGGCAGTTGCGCTGTAGTTGCCAACGGCGGTTTGCAGGGCGACCCCAGACTGGCGCCCTTGCTCGATAACGGCGGGCCGACCCGAACCCACGCCCTGTTGACCCGCAGCAGTGCCATCAACGCCGCCGACGACACGGTACTGCCCAAGCAATTAAAAGACCAGCGTGGCGCAAAACGCCCACAAGGCACGCACAGCGACATCGGCGCGTTTGAACTGATAAGCTCCGCCGAGGCGACCCTGCAACCGATCATCACTTTTTTCGACCAGAAAACCGCTAGCGGTGAGTTGCTTGGCACTGGTGCTTCGCCCGCCACCCAACTCCAGCGGCTTGTGGTTACACGCGGTCAATTACTGTTAGCCAGCGACTTTATCAGGCAAGCCAATACGGCCAAGGCCTGTAAGCAACTTAAAAACACCCTGCGCCACATCGACACCGACCTCACCCCGGATGCCAGAGATTATGTGACCGGCACGGCAGGCGGCGATTTGGCTACAATGCTGAAGACGGTACGCACCGATTTGTCTTGTCCATAAGCAAGCCTGTATACAGCGATAGCGGAATACGGGGACGGAACCACGCAATACCGCATTTCGACATCCCATGCCGATACAGTACAATATGATACGGCATATCGGAGCTGAGAGAACCCGTATTCCGCTATCGCTGCATACGGGCTACCTCGCTACCTCGCTGTTGCCACCACTCCAAATCTTCCAAAGCATTTTCAGTCCAGGTAAGCCGTAACATCTATTTCCTTTGCCTGTCCGAGTTGATGCTGTGCGATGCCTTCAAGCAGGCGTTTGGCGTTTGCTGGATTACTGAGTAAATATAACGTTTCTAGAAGTTACGCATTGACAGAAAGGACTTTTTGAAAACCATGCCAATGCGAATTGATGTAAAAATTTTTACTGTTTAAAATCAATGTATTGAAAATTTAAATTTATAGGTTTCCTTTAAATTATGACTGGACTGTATTTTTCACAAAGAAGCTTTAAGTATATGATTTTTATATAGTCTCTGCTGTCAATGCGTAACTTCTAGTTTCTATCAGACTGCTGTATTCTTTTGCGTCTAACATGACAATGGCCTGTCCAGGTTCCTTAGCAACAGAAATAATTTCGTGATCTTCTAAAACACGCTTAAATACTTTTGCAAATTGGGCGTTACATTCTTGAAAGCTAACTTGCTGTATTGCAGACACGATTTTAATCCCCCTGTTGGAAGAAAATAAAACCTAATTTTTTGAAATTAGGCATCAAAAATACTAAAATAAATCTGAAAGCCATAGCCTTTTGTTGTTTTTCGTGTTAAGGGGCAAAAGCTGTAGGGGTGTTGCACGGCAACGGCTATCCACCTTGGGGCTGTGCGGTATAGGCCACTACTATTAAGTTAAGGAATTACTTTTAATAATCATACTGTTAATTAAGTACGTACTCGTTCCCACACGCTGTGTGGGAATGCCGTGCCACCCGCGCTGCGGTGTGGAACGGGACGCAGCGCGTCCCGACTGCATTCCCACACAGCGTGTGGGAACGAGTGTTCTACTTTTATCTTGTTGATATTAAAATCACAAATCCTTAACTTAATGGCAGTGGGAGCATAGGTGCTAAGACGTTATGGTGCAACACCCCTATGCTGGGTTTTGTCATTATACGCGATAGTTTGGGAAAAAGCGTGGGCGCGGCGGTATAATGGCCGGATAAAAACTCCCGCCCGGCGAAAGTATCAGACCATGAAAATACTTGCACTTCATTTTAAAAACCTCAATTCCTTAGCGGGCGAAAGCCGTGTCAGTTTCACTAAGCCTGCGTTTGCCAATACCGGCGTTTTTGCGATTACGGGGGTGAACGGGTCGGGCAAATCGACGATTTTGGATGCCATTACCTTGGCCTTGTATGGCGAAACCTCGCGCTTTGACCAGCCGGAAGCGTTGGTGATTACCCAAAATGCCGATGACGCTTATGCCGAGATTGAGTTTAAATTGGGTGATGAGCGCTATCAATCGCGCTGGCATGTCCATCGTAGCCACCATGAGGGCGAGGCGCACAGCGTGGACATGTTGTTGTCGCGGTTGTCAGACGGGCAGGTGTTGGCCGATACCCAGGTGGCGGTGTGCCGTGCCATCACCGAGCTGACGGGGATGGATTTTCGCAACTTCACCCGTTCAATGTTGTTGGCCCAAGGCGATTTCGCGGCGTTTTTAAATGCCTTGGACAATGAGCGCATGGGCATTTTGGAAACCTTGGTCGGTACGGATATTTACGCCGATTACCGCACTGAGATCCAAAGCCATGCCGATAAGGCGCAACAAGCCATTGATGTGGTCAAGCAGGAGTTGGCGGGTCTGACGTTGTTGGCCCCGGAAGAGCTGGAGGCCGCCGAGTACGATTTGCAGGACTTTCAGGAACAGCTCCAAGAGTATAAGGCCGAGCAAAAGCATCTTGAGGAACAACAGCTGGCCTTGAAAAATATGGGCGGTTTGCAGTTGCAGATTGTCGAGCAGAAAAAGCTCATTAAGGAGTTGCAAACGCAGTTGGCGACCAATGAGGTGTCGCTGGCTAATATCGCCACCGCCAAGCAAGCCCTTAAGTTTAAAGAGGATTTGGCGGAACTTGACGATAAGGAGGGCGTATTGCGGCAGCATAGGGGGTCTTGGGAAAGCCTGCTGAACGAGCAACAGTTTCTTAGGGAACAATTGGACAACAATCCCGACACCGCCGCCAAAGCCGCGACCCGATCATTTGCCGAACAGCACCAGACGATTGACGCGATCAAGTTTGACATTAACCAAGCGCGGTTGGACAAGCAAATCGCCACCGCATCATTGCAGTCTTTAGATGCGCAACAGGCTGAGAAAAAAGCCGCGTTGGCGGAGCGGGAAACGTGGCTGGCCGAACACGCCACTGACGCGCTGTTGCTGGATAACTTCCCTGAAACCGCCCATCTAAAAACCGTCCGCACCGAGTTGGCGGACTTAGTCGAACAACATAAGCAAGCCAGCAACAACGTCAAAAAAAATGCCACGGCGCTCAAGGACACCCGCACGGTGTTGGCGAAAACCATCGCTGACGTTGCCCAGCTTAAGCAACAGCTTGTTGATGAAGAACAGACCCGCGAGGCTTTGCTGCAAGGCTATCACGAAGATGACATTGAGCGTCTGAAAAACGAACAGCAGGAGCGGATCAGGCAGTTCCAGCAGGTGTTGGACTTGGCCGTCAGTTATCAAAAAACCGACCAGCCGCAGGGTGGGGGGCTGTTCAGCCTGTTGGGGCGCAAGCCACCGATGGCCGATGATCCCGACGCGTTGGCCGCCGAATTGGCGCAACTGGGCGACACCATCAAACGCGAGGAAAATATCCGCCGCGTTTTGGAAGCGGCGATTAGCCGCGATGCCTTGGTCAAAAGGCTGTTGCCGGAGCGTGTCCATTTGGTGGACGGCAAGCCGTGCCCGTTATGCGGGGCAAAAGAGCATCCTTATCTCCAGCATCCGCCCGCCATTGGCAATTCGGTGCAAGCCTTGACCGACCAGCAAATGAAGCTGCGCGACTTGGCGGTCAAAACCGACCAGCTCAACAAACGCATCGTCATTGCCCAAAAAAACGCCGCGAAAAATAGTGCCACCCAAGTGCAACTGCAAGGCATTAAGGACAGCTGGCGCAGCTTGTGCAACCGTCTGAACAAGGCCAGCGCCGATTTGGACATCGGCGATTTGTCGGTGATGGAGCAGTGGCTGAAAGAAGAGCAGGATGAGTTGAAAAATATCATCACCTTGGGCAAGCAGTACCAGAACAAAACCACCACGATTGCCAAACTCACTGCGGAGATTGCCAAAAATGAAGGCGCTATCGGCCAATTGCACGACACTGCGGAGCAACTGGCCCAAGATAGCCCAGGGCTGGCCCATATTCAGCTTGAGCGTGAATTGGCCTTAAACCAAGGCCGCGAAGCAGAGCAGGCGTTGGCGGCACAAGTCCATGCGCAATTGACCGCCTTAGGTGAAACGATGCCGGGTAAAGGCAAGGAAGATGCGTTTTTTGACCGCCTTAACAGCCGCCGCCAAGACTACCAAACCAACCAGTTCCATTACCGGAATTTACAGGAAGAGTTGGCATTATTGGCTAGCCAACAAGCCGCCAACAGCACAGCACTGGCCGAAGCCGATGCCGCTATCACCCGCCTGATGACCAGCTTGCAAGGTGAGGAACAAATAGGCGTACATCTGGCCTTGATTGAGAAACAGCAACTGATTGCCGAACAGGAACGGCTTATCAGTGAGCAGGACAGCCAGTTAACGGCCTTCCAGCAAGCTTTTCAGGCACGGCTGCAAAGTTCGCCTTTCGCCAACCTGACCGAGTTGCGCAACGCCTTGCAATTTTTGGCGAGGGAGGCGGAGTTCCTCAAACGCAAAGCCGATCTGGAACTGCAAATCGCCGCCAAACATCAGCAGTTGGAGAAAGTGACGGCGCAATTGGACAGCGATTTTATGCTCGCCGAAACCGCGCCCAACCCCGATGACATTTATCACCAGTTGGCCCAGTTGGCGGAAAAGACCGACATCGCCCAGTTGGAGGTCCAAAGGCTGCAAAAACGCTTGGCACAACACGCCGAAAATGGGCGCCGCTACGAGCAATTGACCGGGCAACTGCATCAACGCCAGCAAGAAGCCCAACCCGCCCTCGCCGAACGCAGCTTGCTGGACAACGAAAACGGCATTGTGTTTCGCCGCCGTGTGCAAATTCGGGTCGCCGACAAACTGCTGGCGCACACCAACCGCATTTTGGAAAAAATCAGTGGCCGCTATTATTTGCGCTACGATACGGCACAGCCGGGCTTGGCCTTGGAAATTGAAGACACCTTCCACGGCAACCGCCGCCGCCCCCCTAAAACCCTGTCCGGCGGGGAAAGCTTTATCGTCAGCTTGGCTCTGGCCTTAAGCCTGTCGGAATTGGCCAATAACAACAAATCGGTCGATTCCTTATTTATTGACGAGGGTTTCGGCAATTTGGATGCCGAATCGCTGACGTTGGTCTTGGGGACGTTGGAAAACCTGAAGGCCTATGGCAAAACCGTCGGGGTGATCTCCCATGTCGATGCCGTGAGAAAACGCATCAAGACCCAAGTGCAATTGGTAAAAAAACCCAATGGCTTAGGGGTGTTGAAGCAGGCTTGAGAGGGGGGTGGGGTATGGCCGTCTCGGTGATGCCC
>JAQTNZ010000115.1 GCA_028713595.1 Methylovulum sp.
TTAGGGCGGCTTGAACAGGGTTATCGGCTTGCCATAAAACAACGATGAAGATCCTGCATGTTTATAGGACGTACTTCCCCGACACCCAAGGCGGTTTGGAAGAGGTTATCCGGCAAATCTGCCGTAACACGCTTGCTTACGGTGTGGAGAGCAGGGTATTCACCTTAAGTTCGCAAGCAGGCCATTCCGTTGTCGTAAGGGAAGAGGCCAGTGTTTATCGTTACCATAAAACCTTGGAAATGGCTTCTTGTGGCGTGTCTTTTTCCGCGCTGGCAGGATTTAGGCAATTGGTGGCGTGGGCGGATATTGTCCATTACCATTTTCCTTGGCCTTTTGCAGATGTGCTGCACTTGCTGGCGGCGGTCAAAAAACCTTCGGTGCTTACTTACCATTCGGATATTGTCAGGCAAAAAAGTTTGTCGGCACTGTACCGGCCATTGATGCGGCATTTTTTAGGGCAGGTCAATTGTATTGTAGCCACTTCACCAAATTACGCCGCCAGCAGTGACGTATTGCAGGATTTTAAAGACAAAGTGGAGATTATCCCTATCGGCTTGGATAATGCCAGTTACCCAGTTGCCAGTAAGGATATTTTGGACTCCGTCCAAGCCCGTTGCGGACAAGGTTTTTTCCTTTTTATTGGTGTGCTTCGTTATTATAAAGGCCTGCATATTCTGTTTGATGCGATACAGCAGACAAATTTACGGGTTGTCGTTGCAGGTTTGGGGCCGATAGAAAATGAATTGCGTGAGCAAGCTCGCCAATTGGGTTTGAATAACGTCCAATTTCTCGGTTATGTCAGCGATCAAGAAAAAGTCGCCCTGATCCGGTTGGCAAAAGCCATTGTCTTTCCGTCCCATTTGCGCTCGGAAGCGTTTGGTGTAACGTTGGTGGAAGGTGCGATGCTGGGCAAGCCGCTGATCTCGACAGAAATTGGTACCGGCACCAGCTATGTCAATATTAATAACGAAACAGGGGTTGTTATCCCTCCCTCAAATACCCGGCAATTGCAACAGGCAATGAAGCTTTTGGATGAAGACAATACGTTAGCCAAGCGATTGGGCGAGGGGGCGCGTCTTAGATATGAACGGCTACTGACAGGGGAAAAAATGGGGCAAAGTTATGCGCAATTGTATAGGCGATTGCTTGATTCCGTTGTCGATTAGCATGATAAATTAATGCCTTACCATTTTTTAATGTCAACGCCTGACAAACACTCTTTCTTCGCTTAGGCACGCCCTTTGGTTTTGCACGGTCAAGGGTATTACACTTTATGTTCACAGATGGTCACTTTTACTGGTAAGTCTTGCCTGTTCCCAAGTTGCTGGCAAACGTTAGAGTTTGCCGTATTGTTTTCAGCGGGTTTTAACTTATGGATAATGTGTTGGTGACAGGGGCGACTGGCTTTGTTGGCAAGGCGTTATGCGCTGAATTGATCGCCAACGGGCTTGTCGTACATGCTATTGTCCGCGATTTGGACTCGGCAGCTTTATCGCCATCGGCAAAGCCTGTGGTTGTTGGCGGTCTGGATGCCCATACCGAATGGCGGCAGGCTCTCTTGCCTATTGATGTGGTGGTGCATTTGGCGGCGCGGGTGCATGTCATGACCGATACTGAGGCAGACCCTCTGGCGGCGTTCCGTAAGGTTAATGTGGCGGGGACGTTGAACCTTGCCCGGCAAGCGGCAGCGGTGGGCGTGAAGCGGTTTGTGTTTATCAGTTCAATTAAGGTCAATGGAGAGCTGACTGTGCCTGGCTTGGCTTTTAGTGCGGATGATGAACCTGCGCCTATTGATGCCTATGCCATTTCCAAACAGGAAGCCGAAGCAGGTTTGCGCCAGTTGGCTTTGGCAACGGCTATGGAGGTGGTGATTATCCGTCCGCCATTGGTCTATGGTGCGGGGGTTAAGGCCAATTTCAAAACCATGATGCGTTATCTGGATAAGGGTGTGCCGTTACCCTTAGGGGCAATTGTGAATAAGCGCAGTTTAGTTGCCTTAGATAATCTGGTCGATGTTATTATGGTGTGTATGGCACATCCGGCGGCGGCTAACCAGACGTTTTTGGTCAGCGATGGTGAGGATGTGTCCACCCCTGAATTATTGCAACGGTTGGCACGGGCTATGGGCAAAACCGCACGATTGTTGCCTGTTCATATTCTGTTACTACAAAGTATGTTATTTTTAGCGGGTAAACGTATGTTGGCGCAGCGTTTATGTGGCAATTTGCAGATGGATATTTCCAAAACGCGCGAACTTTTGGCATGGGCCCCACGGACGGGTCTTGATGATGCTTTATATCAAACCGCACAGCATTATTTGATGTCCCGTTGATGGCTATGCTAATTTTGCTGTTGCTGGCCTTTTTTGCGGCACTGGTGTTGACGGGGCAATTGCGCCGTTATGCCATTACTAGCCATCTTATTGATATTCCCAATGCCCGCAGTTCCCATACCCTACCGACACCACGCGGTGGCGGCTTGGCGATAGTGGGGGTTTTTTTGGCCTGTGTGCCGCTTTTTTTCTGGTTTGATGTATTCACCATAAGCGAAATGTGGGCTTTTTTAGGGGCTGGCACATTAGTGGCCGTGGTGGGTTTTTTTGATGACAGGCGACACCTCCCCGCGTCCTTGCGTTTAGTGGTGCATTTTTGTGCCGCCATTTGGGTCTTGTCCTGCTTGGGCGGGATGCCGGCGTTGCCCTTTTTTGGGGGGGTGCTGAAGCCTGGACCGGCGACTTTTTTAGGGGTTTTTTATTTGGTTTGGTTGTTAAACCTGTACAATTTTATGGATGGCATTGACGGCTTGGCGAGCCTGGAAGCCATCAGTGTCTGTGCCGGTGGTGCTTTATTGCTGGGGCATAACGGGCATTACGGGCCGCTGCTTGTACTGGCTATGGCGGTGGCGGGTTTTTTATATTGGAACTTCCCGCCCGCAAAAATATTTATGGGTGATGGCGGTAGCGGCTTTTTAGGGATAGTATTAGGCATTTTTTCCCTGCAAGCGGCTTGGCTTTCCCCGCAGCTTTTTTGGAGTTGGTTGATTTTGTTAGGTGTTTTTATTGTCGATGCGACATGGACGCTGTTGCGCCGTTTATCCCAACGGGAAAAAGCCTATCAGGCGCACCGCAGCCATGCCTATCAGCAGGCGGCCAGGCGTTATGGCAGCCATAAAACGGTGTCGCTGGCGGTGGTGGCAATCAATGTGGCGTGGTTGTTGCCGATTGCCTTATGGGTGGGTAGCGGTGGCTTACCGGGCGTGTTAGGGTTGGGCTTGGCTTATTGTCCGCTGTTAATGTTGGCGTTAATTTTCAAGGCGGGATATAAGGAAGTTGTCGGGTGAAAGCACGGGT
This sequence comes from Methylovulum sp., assembly GCA_028713595.1. GTDB lineage: Bacteria > Pseudomonadota > Gammaproteobacteria > Methylococcales > Methylomonadaceae > Methylovulum. The sequence continues at coordinate 3,350 of JAQTNZ010000115.1, forward strand.
AGCGCATTGGTTTACAGGACTGTCCAGGACAAAAAAAGCAGGCATCCTTATCAGCGTTGATGTGGTGTTTGCGGTATTGGCTTTGTGGCTGGCGTTTTCGTTACGGTGGGGGGAGTGGTATGTGCCTAAAGGCGATGAGCCGTATTTGTTTATTGCCGCACCCTTTATTGCCGTGCCCATTTTTATCCGTTTAGGTTTGTATCATGCTATTGTCAGGTATATAGAAATCAGGGCGTTGGGGACTATTGTCCAAGCCACCGCCTTGTATTCGCTGATTTTTGCCTTTGTCATTTATCAGTCCAGCATCCCTAATATCCCCCGCACGATAGCACCGTTAAATGGCCTGTTGATGCTGTTGCTGGTTGGTAGTAGCCGCTTTATCGCCCGTTGGTGGTTGGCGGATATACACACTCGCTTGCCGGGCATCCGTAGTACGGGCGTTTGCCGGAAAAAAAACGTGGTGATTTATGGGGCGGGCAATGCCGGGGTGCAGTTGGCGGCGGCGCTGATACATGGCCGCGAATACAATCCGGTGGCTTTTATTGATGATGATACGCGGCTGCATAAACAAAAAATTAATGGCATCAAAATTTGTTCGCCCAGCTTTTTGGGGACTATTATCAGCCGCCATCAGGTGTCCGATATCCTGCTGGCCATGCCATCGGTGGGCAGGGCGCGTAGAAGCGAGATTATCCGTCTGCTGGAGCCTTACGCGGTGCATGTCCGGTCTATGCCGGGCTTGACCGATATTGCCCAAGGCAAAGTGACTTTCGACACTTTGCAAGAAGTCGATATTGCCGATCTGTTGGGGCGCTATTGCGTTGACCCTGACCCTACGCTGATCCAGGCGACCATTAGCGGCAAAGTGGTGATGGTCACTGGGGCGGGCGGCTCGATTGGCTCGGAATTATGTCGGCAAATTATCCGATTAAGCCCTAAGGCATTAATATTGTTCGAAATTTGTGAGTTTGCCTTGTATACTATAGAAAAAGAGTTGCAACATCTGTTGACGGTAGGCGGCATCACGCTGGAGTTGGTCGCCGTGCTGGGTTCGGTGCAAAACCGCGCCCGGGTCGAACATATTTGTAAAACCTTTAAGGTGCAGACGCTTTACCATGCCGCCGGTTATAAGCATGTGCCAATGGTGGAAAAAAATCCGGGGGAAGCGGTGTGCAATAATGTGTTTGGCACCTTGCATACCGCACAAGCGGCGGTGGCCGCGCAAGTCGAAAAATTTGTGCTTATTTCCACTGATAAGGCGGTCAGGCCGACCAACACTATGGGGGCCAGCAAACGCTTTGCCGAATTGATACTGCAAGCTTTGAGCATTAGGGATGAAGACACCCGACAAACCTGTTTTACGATGGTTCGTTTTGGTAATGTTTTGGATTCATCAGGTTCGGTCGTGCCGCTGTTTAGGGAACAAATCGCCCGTGGCGGCCCGGTTACGGTTACGGACACCCGCGTCATGCGCTATTTTATGACCATCCCCGAAGCTGCGCAGTTGGTGATACAGGCCGCCGCCATGGGGCAGGGCGGTGATGTGTTTGTGCTGGATATGGGCGAGCCTGTGCGTATCCTGGACCTTGCCAAGCGCATGATCCATTTGAGCGGCTTGCAGGTCAAAGATGAAGGTCATCCTGACGGGGAGATTGCCATCAGTTTTATCGGCTTAAGGCCGGGTGAAAAACTGTATGAAGAGTTGTTGATTGGCGATCATGTTTCAAAAACCAGCCATCCTAGGATTATGCGGGCGAAAGAGCCGGTGATTGCCTGGGCGCAGTTGCGCTGTTTGCTGGATGCTTTAGAAAAAGCCAATACGGCGGGTGATTATGGGCTGGTTAGGGAAATTTTTCAGGAAGTGGTCACAGGTTTTGCCCCACAATGTGCAATCAGTGATGTGTTATGGCAAAAAGCCGTGCAGCCCGCGTGTCCGCCCCAAGTTTTTTAGGCAAAAAAAACCTTCCCGCGTTTGGCACGCGGGAAGGTTGAAAGTCCAAGCAGAAGATTATGAGGAGTTGCTGCTTGAGGTATAACACCAGGAGGTTGTTAACGGAGGTGGGCTTAACCTTTTAGGTTGGCCCGCATCGCAATGTTGCTATAAATGGCGGCAGTTGCGAACAATACGGTTGAAAAAATGAATTGGCCGGAAATAAAACTCCAAATGCCGGCAACAAACAGTAAGCCGATCACGATGTCTTTCTTGAAGTTGTTCATTGCTTGGTTCCTGCAAAATAATTGAAAAATCTATATACAGTGCCTGATGGGGTCGGTAAATTTTGCTTTTTCACTGATTTGATGCTTACTATACAGGGATAAATTTTAGATACAATATGCCAAATAATTAATGGATTGCTTTTATTTAAGAAACAATTAAAAAGTCAATATTTTCTTGATAGAATTGTTGGGCGTTTAATAAATTTATAAACAAGTTTCATTAGAATGCTTGCAAATCGCCGCAACAGGAAGCTTGTTACGCGTTTGCAGGTATGGTCACGATATTGAGGAAGTTAAGTGGACAAGTTAACCAGTATGAATGTTTTTGTTCGTGTCGCCAAAGCCGGAAGCTTTGCAGGTGGCGCACGCGAACTGGGTATCTCAAGGGCCATGGCGACCAAGCACATTATGCAGCTTGAAGGCAGCCTGGGGACGCGGCTTTTTAACCGCACCACCCGTAGCTTAAGCCTAACCGATGTCGGCGCCTCTTACCTTGAGCGTTGCCAGCAAGTGTTGCTGGATGTCGAGGAAATGGAATCGGCGGTGACGCACTTGCAAACCGAGCCGCGCGGGGTGTTGAAGATTAGTGCGCCGCCGGTTATCGGGGCCAGCCATATTACGCGGGCGATTTCACAATTTTTGAAGATACATTCCGACTTGACGGTGGATTTGATTCTGCAAAGCAGCCACGGCGATTTGATTGACGAAGGCATTGATGTCGCCATTTATTTGGGTGTGCTTGATGACACCAGCATGGTGGCCAGAAAACTCGCCAGCTCGTCAATGGTCGTGTGCGCTTCGCCTGATTATCTCGCCCGTCATGGTGTCCCAAAAACCCCCGAAGATTTGCTGGAGCATAGCTGCCTGGTTAACTGGGCCAGTTCGCCCCGCAACAAATGGCAATTTAAGAACGAGTCGGGGCATACCATCATCACCGTATCGGGGCGGATGCAGGCAAATGTCGCCGATGCCATCCGGGTCGCCGCCATTGATGGTTTGGGCTTGGTGATGCTGGCTTCTTATGTGGTTGGTCGGGACATTGAAAAAGGCAAGCTGAAAGCAGTATTGGAAAATTATACCTTGCCGCCTTTGGATATTCATGCCGTGTATCCGCACCGCAAATATTTGTCTGCCAAAGTCCGGCGCTTCTTGGATTTTTTACAAGAATGGTTAGGCCCGCAAGTGACTATGCCCGGCTCGGAGTAAAGCGTAGGAGGATGGGTTTGGACACCCAAAATAATGGCTTATTCTTATATTTATCAGCAGATTTCTTTGACCATGACCGTTTGAATGCGATAATAGGCGGACTTGTCGCCGACAATCATGCGTTTTAGCCATTTTTAGCCGCCAAAAAGCCTTCCCTTTTACAAAAGCCCACCTACCACGGTTATGATAAAACATCTATCCCCACTTCAAGCTTGGGAGTTGCTCCAGCAAAATCCCGCTGCCGTATTAATTGATGTCAGGGCAAAAATCGAGCACACCTTTATCGGCCACCCCATAGGCGCGGTGCATATCGCCTGGAAAGAATTGCCTGATTGGTTGTTAAACCCCGAATTTGTGCCGTATGTTTTCGAGGCCGTACCTGACCGTGATACGCCGATATTATTGATGTGCCGTAGTGGCCAACGTTCTTTGGAAGCGGCGCACGCCCTGCAAGCGCAAGGCTATACGCATTTGGTCAATATTGAAGGCGGTTTTGAGGGGCCTTTAGATGGCGATAAGCACCGCAGCACCCTTGGCGGCTGGCGGTTTTATGGCTTACCCTGGCAACAAAATTAAGCTAAAAACGCACTGTTTTTAAGGTAGGGCGCAACCTTGCGCCCCTACGTTTTTGCGTTTCACACATTACATGGCTAACCGCCATCTTTTTACCCAACACACCAAGCCAGACCTTGTTTTTGTCGGGCGAC
>JAQTNZ010000116.1 GCA_028713595.1 Methylovulum sp.
CCGTATAACACCCAGCTCAGCCATGATTTGTTCTAGAGCGTTTTCGCCCGTTGCGCCTTGGTCAGTGATATTGAGTTTTTTGAAGAATTCCCCTCGCATACCGAGGTTGCGGCCTCACGGGAGCATCGCTGGGCGCGGGGCGATTGGCAGTTGTTGCCGTGGATTTTTGGTCGGGGCGGCAAAGGGATGCCGATGATCGGGCGCTGGAAAATGCTCGACAATTTGCGCCGCTCGCTGTCCGCGCCGGGGACGTTTTGCGCCTTGGTCGCCATCTGGGCCATCCCGAACGCCCCGCTGGCGGCGTTGCTGGGCTTTATGCTGACCGCGTTGGCGTTTCCGGCAGTGTTGGCTATCGCCAGCGAATTCAGCTTACCCCGGCGCGGCATTACGCTGCTGACCCATCTTCGTACGGCGGTGGAAAATATCCTTTGGGCTATCGTCAACAGCGTTGTGGCCTTGACCTTACTGGCCCAACACGCTTGGCGGATGCTGGACGCGATAGGCTGCACCCTGATCCGGCTGTTCATCACCCGCCGCCAATTGCTGAAATGGGTCACTGCCTTACAGGCAAAAAACGCTTCGGGACACGCGCTTAAAAAACTTATCCGCCCGCTAATAGGCTCGTCCATCGTTGCCGTTGTCGCGGCGACCGTGGTGCTGGCGTTTAATCCTGCCGGCATTACCATTGCCGCGCCTTTTTTACTGTTATGGTGGCTGGCGCCTATTGCCGCCCACGTTTTGAGCTTACCACCACATCTGGATAGCACCGAAACCCTATTGGCCGCCGACAGTGCCCAACTGCGGCTGATAGGCCGCCGGATTTGGCGGTTTTTCACGACGTTTGTCACCGCCGAGGAAAACCACCTGCCTCCTGATAATTTTCAGGAAGACCCTGAGCCCGTTATCGCACACCGTAGCTCACCCACTAATTTTGGCCTGTATTTGTTGTCGGTGGTTGCCGCCCGTGATTTTGGTTGGCTAGGGCTGACCGACACCGTCCAGCGCCTGGAAGCAACGTTAACGACGTTGAGCGCCCTACCTCGTTTGCACGGGCATTTTTACAATTGGTACGACACCCAAACCTTACAGGTGCTTGAACCTAGTTACCTATCAACCGTAGACAGCGGTAATCTGGCGGGGCATTTATTGGCCTTATCGGAAACTTGCCAGGAGTTCTTGGCCCGCCCCCCGTTGGTGCTGGAAAATGCCTTGCTGGGATTGGCGGACACACAACAGTTATTACGGGCGGCACTCGCCCAGATGACCGATGATAAACGGACTTTGACCGTGACCTTGAAGGAATTGCAACAAAAAAGCCTGGTCATCGGCAACTTGTTAGCCAGCCGCCCCACCGATACGGAGGGTTGGGGTTCTGTGTGGCGGCAGTTGACGCTAAATACCGAAATCTTGCACGACTTGGCTAGGGCTTACGCGGCTGAACGCGGTGATATGGCGGATAATGAGGTGTTGGCTTGGGCCAAGTTGTTACGCAATGACACCCGTTCCCATGTCTTGGATCTGCACACCTTGCTGCCGTGGCTGCCTAGCTCCGGACGTTTTATCGGCAGTACGGTGACGCAAACGCCTTATTTGACCTTGGAAACACCGCTTAACGGTTTAGCGGCCTTGTATAGCCAAGTATTGGCCGAGCTAAACGCCCTAGAGCCAAAATCGGCGGATGCCAATGCTTTGGCAGTGCTGTTAGGGCAAGCCAGAGACCATGCCGAGAGCCTTACCCGGCGTTTGGCTGCCCTCGTCATACAATTGGATAAGCTTTTTTATGACATGGATTTTAGCTTTCTGTATGACCCCGAATGCCAGCTTTTTTCAATCGGCTACCGTGTCACCGAAGACACCTTAGACCCCAGTTATTACGATTTGTTGGCCTCCGAAGCCCGGTTAGCCAGTTTTATCGCCATTGCCAAGCGCGATGTGCCGGGTACGCACTGGTTCCATTTAGGGCGTAGGGTGACCCGCGCCGCCAAAGGCACGGTATTATTGTCGTGGTCTGGGTCGATGTTTGAATATCTGATGCCGTCTTTGGTCACATTTACGCCACGCTATAGCCTGCTCGACCAAACTTGCCGTTTAGTGGTCATGCGCCAGATTGAATACGGCAAGGAATGTAATGTGCCATGGGGGGTTTCCGAATCGGCATTTAATAGCCGTGACCTGCAATTCACCTATCAATATTGCGCGTTTGGTGTGCCTGATTTGGGCATGAAACGTGGGTTGGATGAAGATGTGGTCATTTCCCCTTACGCCACCGCGTTGGCCGCCATGTATCTGCCCCATGCCGCCGTGGAAAATTTCACCCGTTTGGAAAATGAAGGGGCGTTGGGGCGTTACGGTTTCTATGAAGCGTTGGATTTTACGCCCAGCCGTCTTGCGGAAGGGCAAAAATTTGCCTTGGTGCGCTGTTATATGGCACACCATCAAGGCATGTCACTGGTGGCGTTTGCCAATGCCGTCCATGACGGGCTGATGCGTCACCGTTTCCACCGGGCGCCATTGATCCAAGCCGCCGACCTGTTATTGCAAGAGCGTATCCCACGCGGTGCCGATACGAACAGCTTACCGGTCTTACAAGCCCTAGCCGCCGTCAAGGATTCGGTCCAACCACCGGTGCGGCGGATACCGTCACCCACATCCAACGTGCCTTCCGCGCATTTGCTGTCGAATGGCCGTTATGCGGTGATGGTCACCGCCGCCGGTTCCGGTTACAGCGCGTGGCGGAATCTGGCGGTGACGCGCTGGCGTGAAGATGTCACCCGCGACAATTGGGGCAGTTATATTTATCTGCGTGATGTCGGCAGCGGCCAAGTGTGGTCGGCAGGCTACCAACCCACTGTCGCGTTGCCCGATACTTATGAGGTGTTGTTTGCCGAAGACCGGGTACGGCTTATCCGCACCGATGGCGATATTGTCAGCACTTTAGAGATTGTCATATCGCCTGAAGACGATGCCGAAATCCGCCGCTTGAGCGTCACCAATAAAGGCCCGCGCACCCGCGAAATTGAAATCACCTCTTATGCTGAGATTGTCCTGGCCGCCATGCCGACGGATATTGCCCATCCGGCGTTTGCCAATTTGTTCATCCATACCGAACATTTGCCGCAAACGCACGGATTGCTTGCCCACCGCCGTCCCCGCACCGGCAGCGGGCCAGTGTTATGGGCGGTGCATGTATTGGCGGGCCGGCAAAACGGCCCAGGCTTTCAATATGAAACTGACCGCGCCCGCTTTATTGGCCGTGGACAAACCTTGCGTGAGCCTATTGCGGTGATGGATGGCAGGCCCCTCAGCAATACGGTCGGGTCGGTGCTAGACCCGATTTTTAGTTTGCGTACCCGTTTGCGTATCGCCCCTGGCACGACCGAACATGCCACGTTCACCACCTTGATCGCCGCCACGCGCCTAGCGGCGGAGAATTTGGCGGACAAGTACCACAATGTGGCGACATTTGAGCGGGTCTCATCTTTAGCCTGGACACATGCGCACATCCAACTGCATCATTTACGCACCAAACCCGATGAAGCGCAATTATTCCAGGATTTGGCGAACCGTCTGTTGTTTGCCGACCCGTCTTTGCGCTCCAGCAGCAAGCTGATGCAAATGAACACCTTGAATGTCACGGGCTTATGGCGTTACGGCATTTCCGGCGACCGCCCGATTATCCTCTTGCGCGTCACCGAATACGAAGACCGAGGTATTGTTGAACAACTGCTCCGCGCCCATGAATATTGGCGCATGAAAGGCTTGGCGGTCGATTTGGTCGTTATGAACGAAAAAGAATCGTCCTATGTTGAAGATTTGCAAGCCTTATTGGAAAGTATGGTACGCGAAAGCCTGGCCCTGTCAACGCATCAGGAACCGGAAAACCAAGGCGCTATTTTTGTCATGCGCGGCGACCAGTTGCCGCCAGAAGAACGGGGGCTTTTATTGACTGCCGCACGCGTGGTGCTGGTCAGTAGCCGTGGTACCTTGGCGGAACAATTATTAAGGCGACCCCGCCCCAACTCTGCCTTTGCCACCCCTAAAGCCCTGCTGGGCAAACACGGCCTAGCCCCCGCCTTAGCCTTGCCACCCTTGGAGTTTTTCAACGGTTTGGGTGGCTTTGCCGAAAATGGGCGCGAATATGTCATTGTCTTGGATAACGGTCAGTGGACACCTGCCCCGTGGATTAACGTCATCGCCAATGCCGAGTTTGGTTTTACCGTGTCGGAACTGGGCAGTGGCTGCACATGGTCGGGCAATAGCCGCGAAAACCAATTGACCCCGTGGTCTAACGACCCGGTCAGCGACCCGCCCGGCGAAGCGTTTTATATCCGTGATGAGGAAACTGGCGAATTATGGAGTCCGACCGCCTTGCCGATCCGGGTGGACAACGCCAGTTATGTGATCCGTCATGGGCAAGGCTATAGCCGCTTTGAACATGCCTCGCAGGGCATCCATAGCGAGTTGCTGCAACTGGTCAGCCCTGATGATCCGGTCAAAATCTCCGTTTTAACGCTGACCAATGTCTCTGGCCGCCCCCGTAAACTGTCGGTCACTGCCTATGTCGAATGGGTGTTGGGCGCATCGCGCAGCATCACCGCACCGCACATCATCACCGAACTGGATGCGGCCACAGGCGCAGTGTTCGCCTATAATTCCTGGGATGCCGAATGGGGCGAACGTATCGCCTTTGCCGATCTGGGAGGCGCGGCGAATTGGACGGCCAACCGCGCCGAGTTTATTGGCCGCAATGGCAGTTTGGACAGCCCCGCTGGCTTGCTTGGTACAAAGCCGCTCAAAAATCGCGTGGGGGCAGGACTAGACCCCTGCGCCGCGTTGCAAACCTTGATTGAACTCGCACCTAATGGGCGAACAGACGTTATATTCCTATTAGGCCAAGGCAAAGACCGGGGCCAAGCCAGTGATTTAGTACGGCGTTACCATGCCACACCCATTGCCGACACGTTGGCGCAAGTAGATCAAACGTGGGAAAAAGTGCTGGGTAAAGTACAAGTGAAAACTCCAGACCGGGAGTTGGACATTCTTTTGAACCGTTGGTTGTTGTATCAAACCTTGAGCTGCCGGATATGGGCGCGGGCTGGCTTCTATCAGGTCGGGGGGGCTTATGGTTTCCGCGACCAACTACAGGACAGCATGGCCTTGGCCGTAACACGGCCTGATCTGACCCGCGCCCATTTGCTACGCGCGGCGGCAAGGCAATTTGCCGAAGGCGATGTCCAGCATTGGTGGCATCCTCCCACAGGCCGGGGAGTACGCACCCACTTTTCCGATGACCGGGTATGGTTGCCTTATGTGGTCGCGCACTATCTTAAAGTAAGCGGTGATAGTGCCGTGCTGGATGAGGCGCTACCGTTCCTGGAAGGGGATGTGCTGAAACCGGAACAAGAAGATGCCTATTTCCAACCCGCACTGTCTACGCAACAGGCCAGCTTATTTGAACATTGCGCCCGCGCCCTGGACATAAGCTTGGCGACAGGGGTACATGGCCTACCGTTAATGGGCTGCGGCGATTGGAATGACGGCATGAACCGTGTGGGTGAGCAAGGCAAGGGGGAAAGCGTTTGGCTGGCCTGGTTTTTAATGGCCACCCTCAACGAATTCGCCACGGTGGCGCAGGCGCGGGGCGACACCGAACGCACCCACCGTTGGCTGGCACATGCCGGGCAATTAAAAATTGCCGTAGAGGCCGAAGCGTGGGATGGCGCATGGTATCGGCGGGCCTATTTTGATGATGGCACGCCGTTAGGTTCCGCCGCTAATGCCGAATGCCGGATTGATTCGATTGCGCAAAGTTGGGCGGTGCTGTCCGGCGTTGCCGATGACGGACGCGCCCGCCGGGCGATGAACTCGGTCCAGGAATATCTGGTGCGTGATGGCGAAGAATTGCTGTTGTTGTTCACCCCGCCCTTCGACAAAACCGAACACGACCCCGGTTATATCAAAAGCTATCCGCCGGGGATACGCGAGAACGGCGGCCAATACACCCATGCGGCGGTTTGGTCGGTCATTGTCTACGCCATGCTCGGTGACGGCGACCAAGCGGCCGAATTGTTGCGGATGCTCAATCCGATCAGACGCACCGCCACCCGCACCGGTGTTTATGCCTATAAGGTCGAGCCATTCGTGCTGGCGGCGGATATTTATGCCGAACCGCCACATAGCCGCCGGGGCGGTTGGACGTGGTATACCGGGGCGGCAGGTTGGTATTACCGGGCGGGCTTGGAAAGTATCTTAGGCCTACATGTCCGTGCCGGCACATTGGTATTTAACCCTTGCATCCCTAAAGCTTGGCGCAATTATAGCCTGGTGTACCAGCATGAAACCAGCCGTTACGAGATCACTGTGGACAACCCCAATGGGGTTATGCGTGGCGTGGCACTGCTTGAAATGGATGGCAAACGCCAAGCGGAAGGCGGCATTACTTTACAGGATGATGGGCAGGTACATCAGGTCCGGGTGGTGATGGGTTAGCAATGCCTATAAAATCACCTAAAAGGGCAAATGCCGGAAATAGGGGCACTACGTTTTTCATACCTTTCAGACGACATCAACTATCAACCAAGTAACGGAGAACCTTATGGAGCCCAAACGCATCGCCCTTATCCAAGGGCATCCAGACCCCGCAGGCAACCGCTTTTGTCACGCCTTGGCAGCGGCGCACATCAAAGGCGCCGAAGCTGCCGGGCATAACATCCAGCTTATCGACATCGCTAATACCCAATTTCCCCTACTGCGTAGCCAGGCCGATTTTGAAGAGGGCGAAGCCCCTGAAAGCCTAAAGCCAGCCCAGCAAACCATCCAATCAGCAGGGCATCTGGTGATTATTTACCCTTTATGGCTAGGTTCCATGCCGGCCTATTTAAAAGCTTTTATTGAACAAGTGTTCCGGCCCGGCTTTGCTGCCAGCAAAGCCGCCGATGGCAAGTTTTGGCAAAAATTGCTCACCGGAAAAACCGCGCATATTGTCGTGACGATGGGTATGCCGGCCTTTATCTATCGCTGGTATTTTCTTGCCCATAGCTTAAAAAGCCTGGAACGGAATATCCTGCAATTTTGTGGTATCAAACCCACCCAAGAAACTTTGATTGGCATGGTTGACACGCTTGATGACAGCAAAAGGCAGCGGTGGCTGGCTAAAATGGAATTGATGGGGCATAACGGGACATAGCAAAATGGTGGCAAAAAAGCCGCGCATTTTTTCTGGCATCCTGTACCACAAAAAATACCGTTACCGCAGTTTGGGAATGGGTAGGGAATAATTCAGGCGAACGCTAAAGGGTACGGTCTTGGAGCGCGGGCATCTTGCCCGCAAGGGCGGGCAAGATGCCCGCGCTCCAAAGAGGAAACCGCCCCACGATAACGGTTATGCCGAGATTATTTTATGCAGGTTCCTTGGATAA
>JAQTNZ010000117.1 GCA_028713595.1 Methylovulum sp.
TGGACGTGTCCTTACAGCATGGCAAATGGGTGGTGTTAGTGGCGGCGGCCTTGTTTGCGGGAACGCTGGCGTTACTGCCGTTTTTGGGCAGTTCTTTCATCCCGGAAATGAAAGAAGGTTCCATCGTGCCCGCCATTACCCGCGCCCCCAATATTTCCCTGCAAGAAGGCATTACGATGGAAATGGCCGCCATGCGCATGATTATGGACGTGCCTGGCGTAAGTCTGGCCGTGACTAATATCGGGCGTGGCGAAAGCCCCGCCGACCCGCAAGGCCAAAACGATTCCACGCCCATCGTCAGCCTGAAACCGCGTAGCGAATGGCCGCAAGGCTGGGATCAGGACAGCATGGCCGATGCGATCTACGACAAACTCAGCAACGGCTTGCCCGGCGTGCAAGTGGTCATGGCCCAACCCATCTCTGACCGCGTTGATGAAATGCTCACGGGGGTACGTTCGGACTTGGCGATAAAAGTCTTTGGTGATGATTTGGAACAACTCAAAACCACCGCCAACACCATCGCCAAAGTCGCCGGCACCATCCAAGGCGCCCGCGACATCCGTGTCGAACGCCTGACCGGACAAGAGTATTTATCGATCATCGTCAACCGCGAAGCCATTGCCAGACATGGCATTAATGCGGCGGCCATCCATGATGTCATTGAAACCGCCATCGGCGGCAAAACCGCAACCGAAATTTACGAAGGCGAACGCCGCTTTTCCGCCGCCGTGCGCCTACCGGAAAGCTTCCGTAACAGCATCGAAGCCATTGATGCCATCTTGTTAACTTCCACCAATGGCGCACGGGTGCCCTTAGGTGATTTGGCCGACATCCGCCTAAACGATGGCCCCTCACAAATCAGCCGTGAAATGGGCAAACGCCGCATTGTCATTGGTGTTAACGTCAGGGACAGGGATTTGGGCAGTTTCGTCGCCGAATTGCAACAGGCCGTCGCTAGTCAAGTCCAATTGCCGGAAAGCTATTATCTGGAATGGGGCGGGCAGTTCCAAAATATGCAACGGGCGTTGGGGCATTTAAAAATTATCATCCCCATCACCATCGGTGCCATCTTCTTTTTGCTGTTCATGCTCTTTAACTCGCTACGCTTTGCCAGCCTTATCATCCTCGTCCTACCCTTCGCCTCCATCGGCGGCGTGGTGGCGCTGTTTGTCAGCGGACAATACGTGTCCGTCCCCGCCTCGGTCGGCTTTATCGCCTTGTGGGGTATCGCCGTGCTTAACGGCGTGGTGCTGGTGTCTTACATCCGCAACCTGCGTGACAGCGGCCTCAGCCAACTGGAAGCCATCCGCCAGGGCTGCGCCCAACGCTTTCGCCCCGTCATGATGACCGCCACCATCGCCCTGCTCGGCCTTGTGCCCTTTTTGTTCGCCAACGGCCCAGGCTCGGAGGTGCAAAAACCCCTAGCCATCGTGGTCATCGGTGGCCTAATCACCTCAACATTACTGACCTTAGTGATGCTGCCAACGCTGTATCGGTGGTTTGAGGAGAAGCGGTGATGGGGGGGCGCATATACGCCAAGTAATCAGATTTTCGGTTTTATCCTCGTTCCCCTGTACACACAGGGCATGTCACTGAGGGTACGCGCCGGCGTGGGAACGATATAATGCCATTGGCTATAACAGGCATTAAGGCTTAATGGGTTTTGAACACGTCATCCAAGGTAGTAGCCTCTAGGATATTGTCTGCCCATTGCCCCAGTTGCTCCGGTGAAGCCGTCTCGATACGGGCCTGCACCTCATCCGGCAGCGTCTGGAAGCGCCGGATCAACTGCCGTTTGAGCAAACGGCTTTCGCCTTGTTGGATACCTTTCTCGATGCCTTGCTCAATGCCTTGTTGGATACCGAGTTGAATGCCTTCTTCTTTCCAGCTGGTTGTCAGTTCCATCGCTTGCTCCTGTTCGGTGGGTAAAAATTCAGTATGGATCAAATGGTCAAACATTTGCAGCTCTTCCTGTTGCAGGCGCAAATAAGTGTCGATAAAGCCCGATATAAAGCGGCTGCGGGCGGGGTCGAGCCTGAGCGTCACCAATAGCCGCAGACATTCTGCCTTCACCCGTGGCCTATCTTTCGGGTCTATCGCCATTTTCGCCATCAGGGCGCTGGCGACCGGATTAGGGCTGCCCAAGTAATCGCGCCAATTCAGGCGGTTCAGCTGCACCGTGCTGAAGCGGAACGCCAAGACCTCCTTGCCCGGGAAGCTGACCGTGTAGCTGTCCGGTTCCGGCGTGGCCGGCGTGTCGTAGGACAGCACGGCGATAGGGTACACGGGCACACCGTGCTTTTCGTGCAGGCGGGCGAAATAGTTGAACATGCGCCGCGCAAACGCGGGCTGGCGTTTCGCCTGGGTCTCGATATGCACCAAAAAACACGCGGCCTCGCCTTTACAGCGCACGGTCGCTACCAAATCCGCCTCATGGCGCTCGCCATCCAGGATGTCGGTGAAGATTTCCTTGTCCAAAAACGCCACGCTGTCCGGTTCCAGCCAACCGTGCAGCTCCGGCTGGAACAGGGCGATAAAGTCGCTAAAGAATATCGTCAGCAGTTCCTTAAACAGGCGGTCGTGGTCTATGGGCATGGGCGTAAGGGCGCGGCTTAGGATGATGGCGTTATTATCCGCGCAATGGCGGGGCATGGCAAATGGCCTGTGGGGGTTAAAGCCAATGGTCGCCGCCGGTGTCAATAAAGGCCTAACCCGCCGCTTAGGGGAGCTAAAGCACAAGCCCACCGCCAACCCAAATAAACCGCCAAAAATGTGCAAAAGTGTGAAAAATTACCTAGATATCAGGCACAAAAGGCACTGCAATCCGGCAATCACCACTATGCCGTTGTTTAGAGATTGCCATGCCCGGGGGGTATAGGCTATACCAACACCCCCGCCATATTACAGAATAAATGACAAAAAAATCGAAAAAATATGGAAATACATCTAAGTGTTGTCTAAAATTATCGCTATGATAATAAAAAAACCGCAAACCTATCAACGACCCACAAAACTTTGGAGAGAAGCGATGGCAACGTATAACGGCGACAACACTAATAATACTTATATTGGTACAAATACGGATGATGTTATTTATGGCAATGGCGGGGATGATAGCCTTAATGGTGCGGATGGCAACGATCAGATCTATGGCGGTGACGGCAATGACATCCTGAATGGCGGCCTAGGCAATGATTACCTGCAAGGCGATAACGGGGCGGACACTTACCTGATCGCCGAAGCTGACGGTCAAGATGAGATTAACAACTACCACTCCGACAACAGCATGGATGTGGTCACGTTCACCGATATGGCCAGCACCGACATCACTTCCGTCACCCGTGCCCAAGACGGAAGCGACAACTTGATTCTGACCTACAGCACGGGCGGGCAACTGACCGTGGACAATTACTTTTCCGATGCAGCCTACCAAATTGACACGTTCCAGTTCACCGACAGCGTTTGGGGGTTAGCGGACATCATTGCCCGCGCCTCGGCCATCACCGGTACCGCGGATAGTGATTTCTTGTCTGGTTTTAATGACTGGTCAAACACGCTTTTGGGGTTGGGCGGCGACGATTACCTGTTTGGCGGCATCGGTGATGATGTGCTTATCGGTGGTGACGGCAACGATTGGCTACAAGGCATGGAAGGCAACGACACTCTGATAGGCGGCACGGGTAATGATATAGTGAGCGGCGGATACGGGATTGACACCTACCTGATCGCCAAAGCCGATGGACAGGATGAGATTGACGACACCCTAGATGACAGTGCGGATGTAGTCATTTTCACCGATATGACCCGCGCTGACATCACTTCCGTCACTCACTCCCAAGATGGGAGAAATAGTTTGGTCTTAACCTATGGTACAGATGGGCAACTGACCGTGGATGGCTATTTTAACGATACGCCTTACCGAATCAACACATTCCAGTTCACCGATGGCACTTGGACGTTGACAGACATCCTCATCCGCACCTCAGTCATCACTGGCACTGCCAATGACGACCTATTGTTTGGTTTCGATACCTGGTCAAGCACTATTTACGGGCTGGGTGGTAACGACACCCTGTATGGCGGCAGCTCTGCCGATACGATTATCGGCGGTGACGGCAATGACACTCTGAATGGAGGCCTCGGCAACGACTACCTGGAAGGCGATAACGGCGCGGACACCTACCTGATCGCCTTGGCTGACGGGCAGGATGAGATTAACAATTACGACACCGACGGTAGTGTGGATGTGGTCACGTTCACGGATGTGACCCTAAGTGATTTGGCTGGCATTAGCACAAATGGAACCAACCTATACCTTAATTATGGCACCGCTAGCCAGTTGGTGGTGGACAATTATTTTTACGGCGACGCTTATCAAGTCAACCAATTTCAATTTGCTGGCGGCGATATGCTGGCCAATTTTGTCATCGGTACAGACAGTAGCAACGATACCCTGACCGGCACTAATGCCAATGATGCGATAAGTGGCCTTGGCGGTGCTGACACAATGGCCGGTGGCTTAGGCAATGACCTTTATTTTGTCGATAATGCTGGCGATGTCGTGACGGAAGCCAGCGGCGCGGGTACGGATACCCTACTGTCCAGCATCAGTTATACCTTAGCCGCCAATGTCGAAAACCTCATCCTTACCGGCAGTAATGCCATCAATGGCACAGGCAACGACCTTGCCAACATGCTCACGGGCAATGCGGCGGCAAATGTCTTGGCCGGCGGCTTAGGCAATGACACTTATATCGTTGACAATGCCGCCGACAATGTCATCGAAAACAGTGGCGAAGGCAGCGATACCGTACAAGCGCCGATCACTTACAGCTTGGGGGCCAATGTCGAAAACCTCACCCTGACCGGAACGGCAACCACCAACGGTACGGGCAATGGCCTTGCCAACACCTTGATCGGTAACAGCGCCAACAATACCTTAGATGGCGGCATCGGTGCAGACACTTTGGTAGGCGGTTGGGGTGACGATCTCTATGTCGTTGACAATGTCGGGGATGTGGTCATGGAAGATACGGGGGGAGGCATCGACATCGTGCAAGCTTCGGTTTCTTACACCTTGGCGGCCAACGTCGAAAATCTGACCCTGACCGGCACCGCCGCCATTTACGGCATCGGCAACAGCCTTGCCAATACACTGATCGGCAATACAGGGGCAAACCTCCTTGACGGTGGTGCCAACGCGGATAATCTAAAAGGCGGTTTGGGTAATGACCAGTATAGGGTGGACAATATTGGCGACAACGTATTTGAAAATGCGGGGGAAGGTACAGATACCGTACAAAGTTTGCTCAGTTACAGCTTGGTCGCCAATGTCGAAAACCTCATCCTCCTCAATGCTCCGGGAGCCATCAACGGCACGGGCAACGAATTGGCTAATATGCTGACCGGCAACACGGCTGCCAATGTCTTGGATGGCGGTGCCGGAGCGGATACGCTGACAGGCGGTTTAGGCAACGACACCTTTATCGTGGACAATGTCGCCGATAGCGTGGTCGAAAACAGCGGCGAAGGCACCGACACCGTGCAAGCTTCGGTTTCTTACACCTTGGCGGCCAATATCGAAAATCTGACCCTGACCGGCACTGCCGCCCTCAACGGCACCGGTAACACATTGGCTAACGTGCTGACGGGCAACGGCGCGGTGAACATCCTCAACGGCGGCGCGGGGGCGGACACCCTGACAGGTGGTGCTGGCAGCGACACCTTCGTGTTCGGGACAGTGACGGGTGGTGCGGACAAGGCGCTGGATTTTGTTTCTGGCACCGACAAGTTGCAACTATTGGACGGGGTGGCTGGCCTGTCGATAGGCAACGGCGATCATAGCATCAACAATGCCGCGCTCATCAACGGCCACGGCGGTTTTTCCACCTTATCCGAGCTGGTGGTGGTCACTCCCAACATCATCGGCGTTATCACTGCCGCCAAAGCCGCCACCGACATCGGCAGCGCCGCCAGCAGCTATGCCATCGGCGACACCCGCCTGTTCGCAGTCGACAACGGCGTGGACAGTGCCCTGTACCTGTTCAAATCGGCGGGGGCGGATGCCGTGGTCAGCGCCGGTGAACTGACTTTATTGGGCACATTGCAAGGCACGGCACAAACGGTTTTGGCAGATTACGGATTTGCCTGAGGGGGTTAAACGTTTAAATCGGTTTTATCGGAAAAGCGTTAACGGCGAAGGGGTGCGGTGCTATAACACCGCCCCCCCCTACCCTAGCCTTATTCTAATCGGGACACAAAGCAGCGTTTGTTTCAAGCCACGGCTTCCAATTGCACCAGATTGTCCGAATAGGTCGGGGCATTGCCCATATTGACCAACTCCGCCGAGCTGATGCTGTTTACCGTGCCGGTGTTCAATTGCCGCCAATAGCCTAGGGTCGCCACAATCAAACCAGGATTGACATCGGCGGTGATTCTGGCATCGCCTTCAAATGCCCCGCGCTCATTAAACACCCGCACCTTATCGCCGTCCTTAATGCCGCGCTCAAGGGCATCAAGCGCATTGACCATCACAAATTGTTCGCCTTGGCCTTTGATTTTCTGCGCCATATTGGCGTAACAGGAATTAAGGAAACCATGGCTTTTTGGCGACACAATATTTAAGGGGAATTTTTGCGCCAGTTCGGGGTTGGTAGCCGGGGTTTCCCTAGACGGTACATAATCAGGCAACGGATCAAGCAGTTCGCCCGATTGGAAGCCCTCGTACATTTGCCGGAACGGACCGGCGACAAAATTGGTCGCACCTTCGGCCTTTAATTGGCATTTGCCGGACGGGGTCGGGAAGTTGCATTCCTTATGAGGCGCACGGTTATCCTTAGTGCCGACATTCAGGCGGGCAAAGCCGTGTTCGCGCAAATAGGCCAGATCAATGCCCTCACAAGCGGGGGCGTTCCAGTCCACATAGTGTTCTAGGCATTCGCTATCAGACCAGCGGAAATTGTCTTCGGTAAAACCCAGCCGTGCCGCCAAGCGGCGGAAAATTTCGTTATTGGGGAGGGCTTCACCTGGGGCTTCCACACATTTGGCATTGTAGGTCAGATACAAATGACCCCATGACAAGATCATATCTTCCATTTCCGCACCCATCGCGGCGGGTAACAAAATATCGGCGTAAGCGGCGGTGTCGGAAATGAAATGTTCCGCTGATACTAAAAACAAATCTTCGTTCAGCAAGCCTTGGACAATCTTATCGGTTTCCGGGGCTTGGGTGACGGGGTTGGCGTTCCAGCACATCATGCCTTTGATCGGTGCGCCCGCTGGTGGTGCATCGGTGAGGAGCCGGCCCAGTTGTAGGGCGTTGATGACGCGGGTGCCTTCGGGAATCAGGTCGGGGCGGCAAATCACATCAAATTTATACGGGTGTTCCCAAACCGGAAATTGTAAGGCTCCGCCGCCG
>JAQTNZ010000118.1 GCA_028713595.1 Methylovulum sp.
CCGTTCGTGGTGAGCTTGTCGAACCATGACCGGATTAACCGCCCACCCTTCGACAGGCTCAGGGCGAACGGTTAATCCTATCTTTTTGAAATTATAGGCACAAATCCTTAACTTAATGGCAGTGCGCCGGAGCATGGGAACGATGGGGCTTTTATTTTTAACCGAATAACAGCGATGCTTTTGCTCGGCAAGTCAGGCGGCTTAAAAATCTATTTACCTTCTATTTTTAACAAAAATATCCTCCATATCGCTTTTTTTTGCGCGTAATTAAAAATTATTATAATTTTAAATCAACGCGTTAAGCTTGTTTAATGCATTTTGTGAAAAATTCACTATTTTTTTGGCACTACTTAATTTTAATTAAGTATTTTTCTTGTTATCTTGAAATTGAAAAATTATCTGCTAAAGACCATAAAAAATCAGTGGGTTTTGGGTGGTGCGGGGTCTGATGGTAGGGGTGATGACGTAGCGTTGTTATTGCCTTGATGGGTATACTTCAAACGGTCACGTTTTGGTTTTTTTGTAAGCGGAGCGCGGGCATCTTGCCCGCTTTGTGGTCAGAGACCCACGCTTAAAAACCGACAGTATATGCCGCCTTTTCACTCCGTCATTATGGCCGACTTAGGCCGTGGCCTTTCCCTTGGCGTTCTATGGGCAAACCCATGTTCCACCGTTTATAAATATAAAAAAGGTTTCACCATGAATACTTTAAAATCCAATCCGCTGTATTTATTTTCATGCTTGCCGTTGCTGTTGTTGTTGCTGTTTATCGGCGTGGGTTTGGCAAGTGATGAGGGTGTTGATGGGGGCGCTATTCTTCGCCACTTAGCGCATTTTAATGACCCGCAAACCCCCGCCCCTGTGAGCGAGGATGCTAGCGTTAAAAAATAAGGGCGGGGCGTGAAATTTTCGCCTTTACCCGCCGCCCTGTTTTACCCCCGCAGTTACGGCGTTAGGTCTATGGGTAGTTAAGGTGTTGGCCGTGCCGCGTAGCGAGTGCAAAAGGTCGGCGGTTTGCCAATCGGGATGCAGTTGTAGCAAGAGGGCGGCAACGCCCGTGACGTGGGGCGCGGCGAAGGAGCTGCCGGTCATAAAGTCGTAGGCTTGATGGGGTACGGTGGTGAGGATGTCTTTGCCGGGGGCGATGATGCCTGGCTGGTTGCTGTTGTCGGCTCCCACTGCGACCACGCCGGGTAGGTTGGCGGGAAAGCCGTTGGCATGGCCTTTGTCCGGCACAGCGGCGACAATCAGCACGCCTTTGGCTAAGGCTTTTTCCAGCAATTGCCGCAGTAAAGGGTCGTCAGGGCCGCTTAGGCTGAGGTTGATGATGCGGCTATCCATGCGTAAGGCTTGGTTAAGCGCCAGCGCTAGGGTAAAGCTGTTGCATTGTGCCGCCAGCGCATCGGGTTTGCTGGGCCAACAGGCACGCAAGGCTAAGATGTCGGCATCGGGGGCAATGCCTGTGATGCCGATACCGTTGTGCGGACGCGCCGCCAATACGCCCGTGACTGCCGTGCCGTGGATGTCGGCCAGATTATGGTCGGCAGGTTCGGGGGCTAGGTTTTCGGAGTATTTGATTTGCCCTTGTAAGTCAGGGTGCGTCACATCAACGCCGGTGTCGATGACGGCAATGCGGATGCCGCGTCCGGTGGTGGTCGGATGCCAGTCGGCAATGTCCAAGGCTTGGAAGCCGGTTTGCAAATGCTGGTAAGGGTCGCTGTTAGGGCTTAAGGCCGGTGGTTGGCTGAGTACGTCAAAACGGTTTAAGGCTTGGACAACGCTAAGGCTGGGGTCTTGTTGTAAGGTTTGCATGACTTGGGCTAGGCGCAGGTTGTCTTGCACTTCATACAGCACACAGCTTACGCCCAATTCGGTCACGGGCCATTGGGTGATAAGCCGTAAATGGTGGCGCTCTGCCAGTTCTTGGGCTTTACGGCTGCTCCAACTGGAATTGCGGTAAAGCTCGGCGGGGCGGTACGCGTCTTGGCTGTTGCCTTGTATAGGGCGGTCTATGCTCTGGTCGGCAAACGTCACCAACAGGCGGCGTTCTGAGTTGACCGCGCTGTCACCCACATGGGTAAGTTCGCTGTTGCCCGCACAAGCGACGAGCATTCCAATCATCCCCAGCCACAGGCATTGATACAGCCATGTCATGGCGGCGTTACCGATCTAAGGCCGGTTCGGCCAGCAACACATCGGGGCTGTTGCGCAAAAACGCCAGTGCGGCGCTGGCATCGGGGGTGGCAGGGGGCAATTGCACGGTGTAAGCGCCGACGCTGTTAGGGTTGCCAAGCAATTGGCCGCCGATAGCGGCCAGCATGTCTTTAATACGGTTCTCGGGCAGGTTTTGCGCAAATACTACATGTAGCTTAAGCCCTGGGGCTAGGTTAGGTCGGCTGGCCGATAAGGTTTGATAGCCGACAGTCGGTTGGTTGTCGCGCTCTTGTAGATGCAAGGGCAGCACCGCCAGCGTGATGGCGGCGGCTAAGGCCAGCGGTTTGCCAATCGGGCCGATAGCGGCTGGCAGGTGTTTGCGCCACGCTAGGTACAGGCGGCGTGTGCCGCCGGTATCGGTGGCGGGGTAAGCTATCGGTTGCACGGGTGGGGCCAGTTTTTCCCGGATAGCGGCAAATGAGGTATCGGCGGCGACATCTAAGGCAGTCGGTTGCCGCACGGCGGTGGCCAGTTGGTCAATCGCCAGCAATTCGCGGCGACAGAGCAGGCACGTTTGCAAATGCTGTTCCATTTGTTGCTGTTCGGCGGTGTCTAAGGTGTTTTCCAGATACCAAGGCAACAGCAATTGCAAGGCTTCATGGCTATCGGATGCAGGTTCGGTCGTTGGGTTCATGGCCTTCAGTTCCCTTGGGTTTTTGCAAATGCCTGAAGTTTTTTGCGGGCGTGGAACATGCGCGTCTTGACGGTGTTTTCAGGGCAATTAAGGATAATGGCGATGTCTTGATAAGGCAAGCCATGATAAAAAGTCAGTTCTATCACCGCCCGCTGGTCGGGGGGCAATACCGCCAACGCACTGCCCAGCCAGTCGGCGTTTTCATGCTGTTGCGCCGGATTGGCGGCGGGGTCTTGCAGCGTCTCCATTATCTCGTCACCGTCAGCACCCTGATGGTGGCGTTGTTTCGCCAAAGATTTTAACGCCTTGTGGTAAGCGATGCCAAACACCCAGGTCGATAGTTTGCTTTGATGATTGTAGCCTTCCGGTTTTTCCCAAACCACTAATAAAGTTTCTTGGATCAGCTCTTCGACCGTGTCGGGTTGGCGGGTCAGGTGTTGGATAAAGCGGAACAATTTGGGGTAATACAGTTTATAAAAGGCTTCAAAAGCCCGCATATCGCCTTTGATAATGCGCTCTAGCAGGGCAAGTTCGGCCACGGCGGGATTATCCGCCGGTATGTTGGGGCTGGATTTGGCTGGGCTAGGGACAATCTGGAGCATGGTCGTTTATCCGGTTGGGTTGCTTTTGAATCCCTTGTCCGCCTATAAAGGTTCAATCGCTGATAAAAAGTTTTAAAACCCTACACTCACCGACAACAACAGATGGTTGCTCAATAGTCGGGGTTGGAAGGCGCCATAACGCCAGCCATCGGCATAATTGCCGTTTAACTGGACATCGACATAACGTAAATCGATGACTAGATGGCGGTTTAAAAACCAAGAGCCGCCCAGATTCCAGTACAAATAATCTTTCCCCACTAAGTTTTTCGCCTGATAAAAGCCTAGCCCAGCCGATAGCTGGATGTTCTGATAAACATCGCGGCGGTAGCTGAGTTCGTAGTCAACGGTCGCTTGGCGTTGGTAAGCGCTGGGAGCCACGGCAATTTTGCCGCTTAAGCTGTCCTGATAATGCAAGGCGGCGGCGATTTCGCCAAAATCCGATGGTTTGCCGAACACGTCACCGTCATAAAGATAACCATACGCGGACGCTTCCGCCTGCCAGTCGGTGCTTAAGGGCCACTGCATCCCCACAAACGGCTTGGCTTCGACAGTGGCATAGTTGGGGTAGTCGTGATCGTCAAAGCTGGCTTGCGAGAGGGCCGCGCCTAAAAACCAACCGGCTTCGGCCTGATAATCCAGTTGGCCTTGTACAACCTGATTGCCCCGGCTTTTGCTGTAGCCCCGATAAACATAGTCGCTAAGAAAACTCAGTTTGCCATGCCAATCGGCACCGGCAGGGCCGGCCATCAGCAAGCCTAGCCCAAGGTAACAGGCCTTGGCTAGGTTGTCTAATACCATAGTGCCGCGCTTATTAAGTAAATTAATCCACATGGGTTTAAGGTCTGGTTAACATGCAGTCTTTTAGCCCCATTGGCGATTAGGCGGGTTGGCGGGTGGCTATCGCTCCAATAGGGTATATTCCGATCTGCACAAGAAAGGTTCAAAGGGTTGGGATAGTTGTTAGAGTCTTAATGTTAGTCCTTTAGTTTTCATTTGTCAGTAAGCAAAAAAGTTCCCTCCTGTTGAACCTTTGCGGTACGGGCGAGGATATACGGCTGTTACGCGACGTTTGCCAATTAGGCCGTCCGTGGCGGCTAGGGCTTTGATACCCGCATTAAAGCCATCTTTTACCCTATTGTTGAGGACAACCATCATGAACAAACCTACTTCCCTTATGCTTTTCCCACTGAAGACGTTAGCTGCCGCTTGCTTATTGTGTGGCGTTAACATGGCTGCACAGGCCGCCCCTCCGCTTCATTATAAAGCCAGCAATTTGGTTTCCAATGTGCCAGGTGTCGCCCTGCACACCGATGCTAACCTCCAAAATGCCTGGGGCTTGGCTTTTAACCCTAATGGGGCGATCTGGGTTGCCAATAACCACAGCGGCACCAGCACCCTTTACGATGGTCAAGGCGCATCGATTGTCGGCTTACCGATGATTAACGTGCCGGGTGCGGCGGGGGCGGTGGGTAGTCCGACCGGTATTGTGTTCAATTCTAGCCAAGATTTCACGGTTACGCCCGGTAATCCGGCGGCTTTTATTTTCGCTAATGAAGATGGTACGTTGGCGGCTTGGAATCCTAAGGTAGATTTTCTTAACGCCAAACTGGTCGGCGGCACGATACCTTCCCCCAATCCGATTTACAAAGGCTTGGCTTTAGCGGCCAATGGCTCGGCGCATTATCTGTACGCCACCGATTTTCATAACGCCAAAATACAGGTGTTTGACAGCACTTTTACGTGGGTCGATGCTAAGAAGACCTTAGGCTGTAATTTTGCCGATGCCACCATTCCGACCGGATTTGCCCCGTTTGGCATTCATAATATCGGCGGCGCGTTGTATGTGACGTATGCCAAACAAGATGCCAACAAAGAAGATGATGTCGCAGGCCCAGGTTTGGGTTATGTGCGTGTGTTTGATGCTAATGGCTGTTTAGTGAAACGCTTTGCCAGCACTGGCGTTTTAAACGCCCCGTGGGCGGTGACGTTGGCTCCCGCCAATTTTGGCGTGAATAGCAATAAGATATTGGTCGGCAATTTTGGTGATGGCACTATCCACGCCTTTGCGTTGGACAATTCGGTCAAGCCAGCACCCTTGCTGGATGCCAACGACAAAAAAATCAAGATTGATGGCTTGTGGGATTTAGCGTTCGGTAACGGCGTGTTGGGGCAAAACACCAACAGCTTATTTTTTAGCGCCGGCCCTAACGATGAAGTCAACGGGCTGTATGGCAAGCTTGACGTAGCCCCTTAAGCAGAGGCTATCGGAAAGCGCTCCGGCAAGTGTCTGGTTTCAAGTCGATGGTAATGCCTAGGCGTTGCCGGACGCTGGAGCGTTGTTAGCCGCTTGGCTGTTAGCTCTCGGCAACCGCTTGCGCTGGGGTCTCGACTTTGAACAGGTCTACAACCAAGCCAATATGCGGGGCCAATTGTGGCGGCACTGGCACTGTCCACACTTTCCCGGTTACACGCGCCAGTATATTATCCAGCCACAAGCGGTTTGATTGCGCTTGTAGCAGGCTGACTTGGCAGGTTTGCCCATCACTTGCAAACGTGAAACCATCCAGTGATACTTCAATCGCTTCAGCCTCACCGGCTAGCGTCAGTTGCACATACACTTTTCGCGCGTCAAGGTCGAACTCAAACGCAGTCATTTGGGCAATGCCCTTAAGGGCAATATTGGCAACCCATAAAATCAAGCTAGTGGGTGTCCATTTTATCGCCATTTTTATTAAACGGGTTTTATAGCTCATGGTACTTTGTCCGGTTACGGGTAAGCGTCCGGCGTAAAGACACGCCGGACAGGGAAGATTATCGAGCGTTCAGCGCCCAACCAGCAGGCCATCAATACTCGGCATCGTGATAAATGTTTTGCACATCATCGAGTTCATTGAGCATGTCCAAAAATTTTTCAAACATCACCACGTCATCGCCCGCCAGCGCCGTGCTGGCTTTGGGGATAAATTGGATTTCGTCAACCTCAAAATCATTGACACCCAAGCCATCCGCCAAGGCCTGTTTGGCCTTAAAATAATCGCCCGGCGGGGCAAATACCGTAATGTTGCCCGCTTCGCTTTCAACATCGGTGACATCGACATCGGCGCTGAGCAAGGCTTCTAGTACCGTGTCCTCGTCATCATGCTTAAACACCAAAATGCAGGTATGGTCAAAGGTATGGCTAACCGCCCCTTGGATGCCGATCTTGCTTTTGGTCTTGGTAAAGCATTGGCGCACATCATTAAACGTACGGTTAGGGTTGTCGGTCAAACAATCGACAATGACCATGCAGCCACCTGGGCCAAAGCCTTCGTAACGGGCGGGCGCAAAATCTTCGCCGCCGCCACCTTTGGCTTTATCTAAGGCTTTTTCGATGACATGGGTCGGTACTTGGTTTTTCTTGGCCCGCTCAATCAGCCCGCGTAACGCTAAATTGCCGTCCGGGTCAACACCCCCGGCTTTGGCGCACACATAAAGTTCCCGACCATATTTGCTGTAGACTTTTGCCTTGGCATCAGACGTTTTAGCCATGGACACTTTACGGTTTTGATAGGCTCTACCCATTGGGCTGTTGCTCCATTAACAAAAATAAAAACGCCGATTTTACCGTTAAAGTGTTGGTGGAGGGAATTTTTTCGTCACTTTATCCGTCCGTAACCTTTTATTAAGTGTGGTTGGCGTAGATTTTTATACGACACGCATAAAAAAAGCCCTGCCTAAAAGCAGGGCTTTTTGTTTAAAAAAACCAGCGTCCATCGTTTCGGTTTCTTATGGGCTTCATCTGCCAAAAGTGCTGGGAAATCGCCCCAGCCCCTATCCTTTCCAAGCCGTTATGGCAAGCTTATACTCGATCATCAAGTTTTTAACATTCGTCAATATTGCTTTCCACCCGTCATCCAGCAGCCCTATACTTTAGTGAAGGGGTGGGTTCCATACGCCCCAAATCCCTGCCGGAGAGATGCTTTTCGGA
>JAQTNZ010000119.1:0-2429 GCA_028713595.1 Methylovulum sp.
GCCAACGGCCTGCGCGATAAAGTCATCCTGCGTTGCAGCGGTGCCCACCAAAGCGGTGTGGATGTGGTGAAATCGGCGATTTTGGGCGCGGACTCCTTCGAGTTCGGCACTTCCGCGTTGATGATGCTGCGTTGTGTCATGGCGAAAAATTGCAACATCAAATGTCCGGCGGGGCTTACCACGTCCCATGAAGAATTCAAGGGTGACCCGCGCGTCCTGGCCCAATATTTTATGAACTTGGCGCATGAAGTCCGCGAAATTCTGGCAACCTTGGGTTATGGCAGCTTGCAAGAGATCCGTGGCAAAACCGATTTGCTGCATTTGATTGACCATCCGTGCATGATCGGTCAAATTGACCTGCATAAAATGCTGGCTTTTGTCGAGGAAGTCAAAATTGCCCAGCCCATTTATTTGGAAGCCAATTTTAATGTCGATAACCGTATCATGGAGCGCGTCAAAACCGCGTTGCTTGCCGGACAAGCCCAGGTCATTATCGAAGGCGAAGGCTTCAAGCTCAACAACTGCAACAAAACTGTCGGCGGCCAAACCGCCATTGATATTGAGCGTTGGCTGGCCTACCAAGTGAGCACCGAAGCCGTGGCTGCCTCAAAAAGCATTTACCAAGCCCCGACAGGACGGCGCTATTTGGCACCGGACACCGTCATTATGCGTACCCACGGTTCCGCCGGACAAAGTTATGCGGCCTTCCTCAATGACGGTATGCGCATGGAACATTTGGGCACATGTAACGATGGCGTGGGCAAATCCGCTTGTGGCGGCATTTTGGTCATCGAATCCCCAGGGGGTGGTATCAAGACCCCGGGCAACAACGTGCTGATCGGCAACTTCGCCTTATTTGGCGCGACCGGTGGCAAGGCCTTTATCAACGGCGAAGCGGGCGACCGTTTTGCGGTCAGAAACTCCGGCTCAATGGCGGTGGTTGAGGGCGTGGGGGATTTTGCCTGCGAGTACATGACCAATGGTGCGGTGCTGAACATCGGCGGTTTTGGCAAGGGTTTTTGCAACGGCATGTCCGGCGGCAACGCTTACCAGTATGACCCGGAGAACCGTCTGGAAAACCTGTGTGACAAATCGTCGGTGGCCTTGCACCGCCTAAGCGAAGACACCGATACCGCACGGGCGCATGAGCAATTTATCCTTGCCATGCTGGAGCAACATGCCGATAATGCCAACTCCAGCAAAGCCAAAAACTTGCTTGCCCATTGGGATAAAGAGCGCGGCCATTTCAAATTTGCGCTGCCGTTATGGTTGGACAAGACCCAAACCGCCCACTATCTGCAACAGAGCCTAGACCGTAAGGAAATGATCGAAGAATTGTCGCAAGAGCTGGCCCGCCAGCAAATCGCGCAAGTCAAAGACGCTTACCGGAACGGCCAGCCCTTGTTCGGCGGTGTCATCCCCGACTATGGCGTTAGCGATAGCGAATTGACCTTTAAGCTTATCAACAGCTTTGCGGTGCTGGACAAAGCCCAACAACTGGCCCGTGACAGCTTAAAACACCTGCCGGAAGCGCTGCGTGGGCAAAGCCAGATCGAGCAGGCGGCACGGAAAATAATGCTGGAGCGTCCACGCAAATTACAGGAAGCGTTGGTGAAAAACACCCGTGAAGCCTACAGCAATTACAGCGACGGCCATCTGGCCTGGCTGCTGGCTGACAAACGCCTCAACGACTACAAAACCGCGCTGATTAACCGTTCGGTGCAAAGCATTTATTCGATAGGTTCCACCGCTTGGATTATTGAGCAACAACGCCTTAATAAACAAGCCTTGGCGGACATCCCTTCCATCGAAGCCTATTTGGCCGGCTTAGTGGGCTTAGGTATCGTCCAAGAGCTATTGAACACCGCAACGGCCTGATAGCCCCCTATCTTAAGCCCCTTAGCCCACGCCCCCCGATGCCAAGCATCGGGGGGCTGATTCATAATTGATTTTGCAGCGACATAATGAAAACACCTCATATCCCCTTAGACGCACCTTATAGCGCAAGCCAACGGGCTTGGTTAAGCGGCTTTTTCGCCGGTATGCACACCCATATCCTACAAACCGCCGGTACCGGCAACCCAGCTGATGCCCGCATCCTGAACATCTTATACGGCAGCCAAACCGGCAACGCCGAAGCGGTTGCCAACGATGCGGCGAATGTCGCCAAAACCCATGGCCTAAAACCCGTGGTCAAGAGCATGGATGAAATTGACGTGGGGGCATTGGCGGCGATGGATTACCTGTTGGTCATCACCAGCACTTACGGTGAAGGTGAAATGCCTGACAATGCGCAAATGCTCTGGGATGCAGTGTCCGGCGAATCGCCCCCGGCACTGGCGAAAATGAGCTATTCGGTGTTGGCGCTAGGCGACACCAGCTACGATTTGTTCTGCCAAGCCGGTAAAGACTGGGATAACCGCCTTAAG
>JAQTNZ010000119.1:2439-7365 GCA_028713595.1 Methylovulum sp.
ACTGGGAGCCACTCGCCTTTACGAGCGCACCGACTGCGATGTCGATTTTGAGGAACCCGCCAACGTTTGGCTGAGTGCCGTTATCCCGCAAATCGCCGGGGGTGCTTCCACCACCGTCATCATAGACCCTAACGCCAGTGCCACCGACAAACCGCAATACCACCGCAAAAACCCATTTCCGGCAAAATTGTTGGTCAACCGCTGGGTCACTAGCCCATCCTCATCCAAAGAAACCCGCCATTATGAAATTTCTATCGCAGGTTCAGGCTTAAGCTATGAAGCCGGTGACGCTTTGTGTGTGCTGCCGACCAATTGCCCGGAACTGGTCGATGCCATTTTGCAAGCCATCGGCTGCCAAGGTGACGAGGATGAGCCGGTCAGCGGCCTGTTGACCCCTTTACGCGAGGCTTTGCTGACCCAATTTGAAATCAAGGCCCCCAGCAAGGAATTGCTTGAAGAAATTGCCAGACGCTCCGGCGACCAAGAATTGAATGGCCTTTTGAGCGCCGGCACTAAAGAACAATTGGGCGATTATTTATGGGGACGCGACACCTTAGATTTGTTGCTGCAATTCCCGCAAGCGGATTTTTCCGCCGCCGAATTTATCAGCCTGTTAAAGCCTTTGCAACACCGCGCCTATTCGATTTCATCCAGCGGCAAGGTTTACCCCGACACCGTCCACCTGACCGTCGCCAGCGTCCGCTATGAAGCTCATGGCCGCCAACACAAAGGGGTCTGCTCAACTTTTTTGGCGGATTTGGTCAATGAAAACACCCCCGTGCGCTGCTTTTTTACCCCCAACAAAGTGTTCCGCGTCCCTGAGGACAACAGCTTGCCGATGATTATGGTCGGCCCTGGCACGGGTGTCGCCCCTTTCCGCGCCTTTTTGCAAGAGCGCCAATACCGTCAGGCGACCGGCAAAAATTGGCTGTTTTTTGGCGACCGTAACGCCGCCACCGATTTTATGTACCGGGAAGAGCTGGAAGCCATGCAGGCCAGCGGCTTGCTGACCCGCTTAGATTTGGCGTTCTCCCGCGACCAGGAAGCAAAAATCTATGTCCAAGACAAAATGATCGAACAAGGCGCCCAGCTGTTTGCGTGGTTGGAAGAAGGCGGTTATTTCTTTGTCTGTGGCGACGCGTACCGGATGGCAAAAGATGTCGATAAGGCCCTGCATGATGTCATTGCCGAGCACGGCAAACTCAGCGCAGCACAGGCGGGGGAATACATCAACCAACTGAAAAAAGACAAGCGTTACGTCCGCGATGTCTACTAAGACGGCTTGCAGCCCTTGGTTTTAAAGGGCTGCAAGCTTATATTAAAAAGCTGGAAAAATAATATTTTTTTTAGGCAAAATTACCTTTACTTAGCGAAAAATTTGCTTATCATTAGCCACAATAACGGCAAATCTTTATAGAAGATTCCTCCTATGCTCTCAACATTGTGGCCTTTTCGGCAGAAAAAAAGTCTAAAGAAAGCTGACCACAGTTTTGGTTCTTCTTTGGAGAAAAGCTATACGCCTATAGACCAGCTGAGGCTGGGCATGTATATCGTCGAGCTTGACCGCCCTTGGTTGGAATCGCCGTTCCTGTTCCAAGGGTTTGAGGTCAGGACCCCAGCGCAATTGCAGGCGGTCAAAAACCTGTGCGCCTATGTCTACATAGACACCACCAAAACCCGAAAAATTGTCCAAACGTCAGGCATTTCGGGAAATAGCGCCAACACCAGCCTGTCAAAAATCATTGACCTTAAAAACACCGTCCCGCCTAAAAGGCTAGGTTCGTTTGAGAGGGAGATTGTCAAGGCGGAAAAAGCCTATACGGCCACCGACACCTTGATAAATGACTTTATGAAGCAGGCGGCGCAAGGCAAAAGCATTGATGGCTGGCTGGCGAAAAAAGCCGTCTCCGATTGCGTCAACGCAGTGTTACAATCCCCTGACACCCTGTTGTGGCTGATCCGCCTGAAAGAAAAGGACGAGCATACGGCACGGCATAGCCTGAATGTCTCGGTCTTATCGATAGTGCTGGGCCGGCATCTTAACCTTCCCGACACCGCATTGGTCAATTTAGGGCTGTGCGGCATGTTGCATGATATAGGCAAAATGCGCATCCCTTATAAGCTCATTGTCAAACAAGACCGCTTGGAAGGCGAAGAGCTACGGATCATGCAATCCCATACCACGCTCGGTTATGAATTGCTAAAATCCAGCGACAATATCGATTCCTGTGTGCGCGAAACCGCGCTGACCCATCATGAGCGCCTGGATGGCACCGGTTATCCGCGCCAGCTCAAGCAAGCCAGCATCTCCGATTTTACCAAAATCGTCTCGATTGCCAGCGCTTACGATTCGTTGACTAATGGCCGCCCCCATCAGCCGGGCAAAACCCACTTGGAAGCCACGCATCTGATGACCAAAATGGTCGGCACCAAACTGGATCGGGAACTGCTGATCAAATTCATTGAAAGCTTAGGGGTCTATCCGCCCGGATGTATCGTGCAAATGACCAACGGAGCCTTGGCTATTGTTGCCGAAGTCAATGACCGCATGAAATTGCGCCCCAAAGTTATCTTGTTGCGGGACGAAGAAGGAAAACCCATACCCGAACATTTGGTTGACCTTACGCAAATGACCACCGACAAGAGTGGCAATGTGTATGCCATCAAAAATGTGGTCAACCCCGAACATTGGCACATTAACCCCAAGCAATACTATAGCCCCGCCTTTATCGAAAAAGGCTTTGGCATGAAAAAAATGGCTAGGCGTTAGAGCCAGCCCATTTGCCAAATCGGCCTTAAAATGCCGCCCCCCCTGCACTCCCCAAAAAAACCATCAGCCTCAAGCCCTCCATAGGGCGCAAGAAACCGTTAGCCCACACTGACCGCACTTGTATACCCTTCCCCCTGCTGTCGCTTAGACAAAAAAAAGCCGCCAGTGACACCCAAAAGCGGCAACTGGCGGCTTAATGGCCTAAAGCCTTTATTCGGCCGCTGGCAGGGCTTTGGTTTGGACTGAAATGTCCGCGTCAGCTTGCAAGCTGTTCAGCACCGCGTTAAATTCAGCTTCGCCTAAGGCATTGCCGATACTCTTTTTGGCAAGTTCCAATTGTTTTTTGTCATCTTCGCCCATCACCCCATCCTTCACCTTAGTCAGGCTGACCACGATTTGCTCGCCGGACGGTTGCGGGGCGATAAAAATGCTGGGCTTGTCACCGACCGGTTTGGCGGCCTTAAAAATGGCTTGCAACAAAGGCCCCGGCACTTCGGCTTTCCGGCGCGTCAACTCCTTAAGGCTTTTGATTTCCAGCTTGTTCTCACTTGCCACCGCCTGTAGGGATTCACCCGCCTGCAAACGGCTTTTGATTTGCTTGGCTAGGTCAGCCGCCCATTGCTTGGCCTTATCATTAGATAAAATCGCCGCGATATCGAGCCTTACCGCCGCCAAGTCGCGGGTGGCGGCCGGCTTATGTTCCTGCATACGCAACACCACCAAGACATCGCTACCCAACTCTATCGGTGTACTGTTATTGCCTTGCAACACCTCATCGGTAAAGGCGGCACTGCGGATTTTGTCGTCCGCCGCAACGCCTTCACCGTGCTCTTTGGTGAACAAGGCCGATTTTTTGATGGTCAAACCCAAAGCATCGGCGGCGGCCTGTAGGTTATCGGGATTTTGATAGCTGACTTCAGCCAGTTTTTCCCCCGCCTCATAAAAGCCGGTTTCCGCCTGGGCTTTTTGGTAAGCTCTGGTCACTTCGTCCTTAACGCTTTCGTAAGGCTTGGTTTGTGCGGGCACCAGTTCGGTCACTTTAATCAGATGATAGCCAAACGCGGATTTTACCGGCGCTGACACCTCACCCAACTTTAAGGCCGTGGCGGCGGCTTCAAAGTCTTTTTCCATCACCCCCGCACTAAACAGCCCCAAATCGCCACCGTTTTTGGCAGAAGCCTTATCGTCAGAAAGCTCGGCGGCCAAGGCGGCAAAATCTTTGCTAGCAAGGGCCTGCTTGGCTTGTTGCGCCTTTGCCAAGGCCGCCTGCTCACTGGTCTTGGCATCGACTGCAAATAAAATATGGCTGATTTTCCGGCGCTCCGGGGTGCTGTACTGGTCTTTTTGCTCATTGTAAAACGCCTTGAGCTTGTCTTCGCTGACCTCGACCTTTTTCGCCCAATCGGCCAGAGACAATTCGACATAGTCAATGGACATCTGCTCAGGCGTTTGGTAAGCGTCCTGATGTTGCTGGAAATAGGCGGCTATTTCTTCATCTTTAGGCGGTTGCGCCACAGGCTGCAAAGGCACGGTGACATAATCGACATCACGCTGTTGGTTTTGGATCTTAAAAAAGCTTTCCACATCGTATTGGCTGGCAAAACTGCTATCAACAATGCTGTGCTGGAATTGCTCCATCACCAAGGCGTTTTTGACCCGACTGACGAACTCATTGGAGGAGAGGCGCTGTGTCGCCAACAGGGACTTATATTTGCTGTCATCAAAGTGGCCGTCAGTCTGGAAATACTCCAGGCCTTTGATAAAGTCACGCACCGCGTCATCGGTGGCGGTCAGGCCACGGGCCTGGACGTATTGCAACAGCACCTCGTCCTTGATGAGCTTTTGCAAGGCCTGGGATTTTAGGGACTGCTCGTCAATGCCCATGCCGCGCAGGCTTTGGCTATACTGCTCATAAGCTTTGTTGACATCACGCTGGTAAAAATCCTTGTCGCCCACGGACGCGACCGGCGGCTCCTGACCATTGTCCATGTAATTGTTGATGCCCCACAACACGAAAGGCACACCAATCAACACTAAGATACCCCCTGCAAAAGCACCTTGCGATTTTTCTCTAATTTTCGTCAGCATAGCTTAAGGCCCTAATAAATCAAAACTGATGATGCAAAAAAAAAGCCCCGAACCAAGTGGTACGGGGC
>JAQTNZ010000120.1 GCA_028713595.1 Methylovulum sp.
TTTCGCCAAGGTAATGATGCCAGGAAGCGCGAGGCGATTTTGCTGGTCTATACTCTGGATGTCAGCGTGACCGATGAGGCGGAGGTGTTGCAACGCTTTCAAGATGACCCGCACATTTTGCCAACCCCTGACACCACTTACCGTTTTGTTGCCAAGGCTCCGCAATATATGGACGAGCGGCCTATCATTATCGGCATGGGGCCTTGTGGCTTGTTTGTCGGTCTGATACTTGCGCAAATGGGCTTTAAGCCATTAATTTTGGAGCGTGGCAAGGAAGTGCGCGAACGCACCAAGGACACGTTTGGTTTATGGCGCAAACGGGAGTTTAACCCCGAATCGAATGTGCAGTTTGGTGAAGGCGGGGCGGGGACATTTTCGGACGGCAAGCTGTATACCCAAATCAAAGACCCTAACCACTATGGGCGCAAGGTGTTGACCGAGTTTGTCAAAGCGGGTGCGCCGCCGGAAATACTGCGGGGCAGCAAGCCGCATATCGGCACGTTTAGGTTGGTGTCGATGGTTGAGCATATGCGTGCCAATATTGAAGCTTTGGGCGGGGAAATCCGTTTCCAATGCCGCGTTGATGATTTGGAGATCACCGACGGGCAAGTGCGCAGCGTGACGCTCACTAATGGCGAAACCCTGGCCAGCCGCCATATCGTCTTTGCGGTCGGGCACAGCGCACGGGACACTTTTAAGATGCTCTATGAGCGTGGCGTTTATATCGAAGCCAAGCCATTTTCGGTGGGTTTGCGCATCGAACACCCACAATCCTTAATTGACGTGTGCCGCTACGGCAAACACGCCGGAC
Source organism: Methylovulum sp. (assembly GCA_028713595.1). Taxonomy (GTDB): domain Bacteria; phylum Pseudomonadota; class Gammaproteobacteria; order Methylococcales; family Methylomonadaceae; genus Methylovulum. The sequence continues at coordinate 812 of JAQTNZ010000120.1, forward strand.
ACCCCTTATTAGGCGCGGCGGACTATAAACTGGTCCACCATTGCCAAAACGGGCGCTCGGTGTACAGCTTCTGCATGTGCCCGGGGGGTACAGTGGTGGCGGCGACATCGGAAGCCGGCCATGTTGTCACCAATGGCATGAGCCAATACTCGCGCAATGAGCGCAACGCCAACAGCGGCATCGTGGTCGGTGTCACCCCCGAAGATTATCCGGGACACCCGTTGGCGGGCATCGCGTTCCAACGCCAATGGGAAGCCCGCGCTTTTGTCTTGGGTGGCGGCACTTACGATGCGCCCGGGCAATTGGTCGGGGATTTTCTTTCCCAACACCCCTCCACCGCCTTTGGCAGCGTATTGCCCTCGTATACGCCCGGTGTGCATTTGGGGGATTTGTCCTCCGCCCTGCCCGATTATGCGATTGTTGCCATCCGCGAAGCACTACCTGCTTTTGGCAATAAAATCAAAGGCTTCGCTATGTACGATGCCCTACTGACCGGCGTGGAAACCCGCACATCATCCCCCATCCGCATCAAGCGCAACGGGCAATATCAAAGCATCAACACCAAAGGCTTATACCCTGCTGGCGAAGGTGCGGGTTATGCGGGAGGAATTTTATCGGCAGCGGTGGACGGCATTAAAGTCGCCGAAGCCGTGGCTTTGGCAATGCTGGGCGGTTAAAGCCTTACAAACCGGCTGTGAAAATCATTAACCACAAAAGCCGTTGCCTATCCTGTGCGGTTAATGGCTTTGCAAACGGCAACGTCTGGTTTTGAGGCTGGCAAGGAAACCCTTACCAGCATCACCCAACCCAAGCCACTTATTTTGCCCGCTTGGTCGAGTTATAGCTATAGGTACTCACCAAGCCACGCTTATCAAACTTAATCACCAAGTCTTCGGTTTCGCTGTCGCTAAACGCGCTGTAGCTATAATTGCCATACGTCCATGTTTTCAGCCCGTTTTCAATACCGGTGCGCCAAGGCGTACCAAACGTATTGATAATATCATTTTGGGTGGTTTCACCAATACGGATGGTCTGAACCTGCCCAGCGGGAAACTCATGCCCCATTGAGGCACAACCTGCACCCGCCAAAAATAAGGCTATCACCACACTGCGGCACGTCCACCGCAGCAACCCAGAAGAAAACGCTGCATAGCTCATAGTAGATTTCATGAATGGTCATCCCGCAAAAAAGAATTATCCTGAGTGTAAATCAGGCAGTTGTCAACAAAAAACCCAGGTGCTTTAGGCCGGAACAAAAACAGCATTGGCTAAAGCCACCCAAGGCACATCAATTACTATTACTGTTGCCCGGTATCAGCTTAAGCAACCAAGAGACAAAATTATCCCGGTTGCGTGAGCAAATAATGACCTTACCTTGACCGGAAAATTTCAGCACCATGCCTTCGCCACTGGTGACACTGTTGACCAATTGCCCCAAAAAGCCGCTATTGCTGGTGGCGACGGATATTTCATGGTGCAAACGGCTATCCCACGCCACAACATGGGCGTTATCAATGATAACATCCTTACCCGGCTCGACATCAATGGCGAAACTGGAACCAAACCCAGACACGGCCAGCTTGCCGATGCCGGTCGCTTCCATAATAAAAAAACCGCCGGTGCCGCCAAACAAGGCGGAACCGATATTTTGGGTACGGACGGTCAGGTTGACACCGCTTTCCGCAGCAACAAACGCACCATCGGTCAGTTTGTAGCTGGCACCGCCAACCTCCAGCACTTCAACCGCACCCGGCAAAGTCGGTGACAACAAGCAGTCGCCATCACCGCGCACCGCTTCGATATGCTCCTGAAAAAGCGATTCGCCATTGGCAAAGCGGCGCATCAAAGCGCTACCGATGCCGCCGGTCATTTTGCCCTTCAAATCTAACGTCGCTTCCATCATCACCATCGCGTTAGACTCGCAATAGATTTTCTCGCCACGTTTTAGACTGACATGTAAAAAAGGGTCAACATCGCCCGTAACGGTAAAAGTTGCCATGTTTTGCTCCTAGGGTTAATTATAGCAATAATTTTAATAGCTTGGCGTAACCGCCATTGCCGCAAGCACTGCTTAGGGCTGTACCAAAAATTTATACCAAAACGGCAAGGCCAACAGGCTGGCAAAGGTGGTGACGGTCACAGTCATGGCATACAGCGGGCTGTCCAACCGGAAACGGTCACAAAAGACTATGCCCAACAACATGCTGGGCATTGCCAAATCCAGCACGGCGGCGGCCTGATGGGGCGCATCCAGTGCGAGATAGCCCGCCAAAAACCACGCGCATAAAGGCATGGCGAACATTTTTATCAATAGTACCGGAACCATATAAGGCATATTGCGCCAGCTCATCGTCCGCCACTCCAATGCCAAGCCTAAAGAAAAAATCATCAGCGGCGCGGCGGCGGCTGACAGTTTATGCAAACAGCCCAGTAACCATTCGGGGGCGATGGCCCCATTCATATTCAACGCCACCGCCACCCCCGCCGTCCAAAAAGGCGGCGCATTCAGTGCCGTCCATGCCGATTTGGGCCGCTCTTCTTCGCCATAATGGCGGGCGATCAGCAGCCCTATAGTAAACAGGTAGGGAGCCCCGGAGAACACGTCCAACTGGATGACCACGGGTCGCGCCCAAGCACCAAAGGTTTGCTCAATAATGGGCAGGCCCAAATAAGTGATATTGGGGAAGGCACTGGCTAGTATGACCGTGCCCAAGCACTTATTATCCAACTTAAATGACCGCCCGACCAACCAGGCACAAAAGACGGCAAAGCTGATGCTGCCCCAACCCAACAAGGTGTATTGCAAAGACTGGATACCGATGTCAGCTTGCCATAGCACCTCCAGTATCATGGCCGGCATCAGCAGGTAATACACCACGCTGGTCAACACCACGCGGGTATGCCCAGCGGTAAGCCCACCAGGGCGGCACAGCCGCCACACCACCCCACAGGCCATGAGCAAGGTCATTTGAATCAGTGTCGAATTCATTAGCAAAACGGTGTCTGGTAGCGAAAAAAGCAGTTTAATATCGTCATAATGCCGTATCGGACGGAGAGAGCCGTTGTTAAATCGCCTGTTTGCGCATTTTAACATTCACCGTTACTACAAGTTCCGGTAATATAGGGGCATTTAACCGTAAATTTTTGGAGAGTGTCCATGCGTAATATTATAAGGTCTTATGGCCCAGGCATTTTTGCCGCCTTATTGTTAAGTTTAAGCAGCGCTATGGTGCAAGCGGACACGTCGGTGGCCGCTAAAGTTTCACCGCAAGAAGCCGCCACTATGCAGTCGGCCCACAAAGCCATCATTGTTGATGTCCGTGAAGACAGCGAGTGGCAAGAACAACATATCCCAGGGGCGTTGCACATCCCCTTAGGCCAGCTGGCAGGGCGCATGGGCGAGCTTGACAAGTACAAGCACAGCGCCATCATTACCCAATGCCGTAGCGGCAAACGCTCCGCCGCCGCCCAAGCCAGCCTAAAGGCGGCGGGCTTTAGCGATGTTTATAACCTCGAAGGCGGCATTATGGCTTGGCAACAACAAGGCCTGTCCCTCGAATAACCCACTCATTTTGGCTTTTATTTTTTACTATGTCGCAATTATTTTTGTCCCGCAACCCCATCCCTGTCCGTGAACGCCTGATTATGGCCTTGGACGTACCCAGCATCCCGCAGGCCCAAGCCTTGGTTGATGAGCTGGGCGATTCGGTGATTTTTTATAAGGTCGGCATGGAACTGTTCATGTCCGGCGATTATTTTGGCTTTATCGAATGGCTTAAGCAACGCGGTAAAAAAGTCTTTGTCGATTTGAAGTTTTTTGACATCCCCGCCACCGTAGGCCGTGCCATTAAGGCCTTAAGCAGCAAAGGCGTTGATCTGGCGACCATCCACGGCAACGATGCCATTATGGAAGCCGCCGCCCTAGCCAAAGGCGATTTGAAAGTGCTGGCGGTCACGGCCTTGACCAGCCTGGATCGGGGCGATCTGGACGATTTGGGCTTTAAATGCGATATCCGCGAGCTAGTCCTGTCACGCGCCAAACGCGCCTTACAAATCGGCTGTGACGGCGTGGTGTCCTCAGGCTTGGAAGCCTCCTTGCTTAGGGAACATCTTGACCACCGTTTATTGGTCATCACCCCCGGCATCCGCCCGGTCGATAACCGCGAAGAAGAAGACCAAAAACGGGTGGTCAGTGTCGAGATGGCCTTTGAGGGCGGCGCGGATTATATCGTCGTAGGCCGCCCCATCCGTGATGCGGCCGACCGCAAAGCGATGGCAGAAACCATCCAAGCGCAGATTTTAAGCGTATTTACTGGCGCACACCTTTAAAATAATCATAACATGTTAACTATTGACTCGGTAGTGATGCGGGTAATCTATGTTCTTTGACCCCGCGTTTACCAGCTCCTATCTGGTGGCTTTTATCATGGGGCTGGTCAGCAGCCTGCACTGCATCAGCATGTGCGGCTCGATCATCGGCACGCTGACCTTAAGCTTAAGCCCGGAAATCCGCCATAAAAAAGCCCTGCTGTTGCCGTTTGTCTTCAATTATAACCTAGGGCGCATCACCAGTTACACGATGGCGGGTGGCTTGGCGGGGCTGATCCAATCCCTGGCTATCTTGCAAATGGGCGAAATCCACGGGCATCGGCTATTGCAAATATTGTCGGCGGCGGTTATGGCAGGGGCGGGGCTATATATCGCCGGCTGGTTCCCGCGCTTTGCCTATATCGAAAAGGCCGGGATGCACTTGTGGAAAAGGATCGAGCCATTTGGGCGCAAACTCATTCCGGTCAAAACCCGCAGCCATGCCTTCCTGTTCGGCATGGTCTGGGGTTGGTTACCCTGCGGCTTGGTTTATGCGGCCTTGGCACTGGCGGCAACCGCTGGTGATGTCGGCAAAAGCGCGCTGACCATGCTGTCTTTTGGATTAGGTACTTTACCCGCAGTAATGGGAGTGGGTATAATGACGGGGATATTGACACGGCTATCGCGTATGCAACGCTTTAAACAAGCGATTGGTTTGTTTATGATTGTTTTGGCCTTGTTAGCGGCGTTGCCTCAATTGAACCCGATGGCAATAACCACCCACCATTCAGCCCTACATTAGAGGTTCCTATGGACCATTTTAGTTCCATTATCGGTCAATCCCCTGAACTGGATTCCTTAATTCGTAGTGCCAAAATTGCCGCCTCTACGGATGTCACCATCCTGATTAAAGGCGAAACTGGCACGGGTAAAGAAGTATTGGCCACGGCGATTCAAAAAGGCAGCCCACGTGCCAGCAAAAAATTCGTCACCATCAACTGCGCCGCCTTACCGGAAGGCCTGATCGAATCGGAATTGTTCGGCCATAAAAAAGGCGCGTTTACCGGCGCCACGGCCAACTCCCAAGGCCTGTTCAAAGCCGCTGATGGCGGCACGTTATTTTTGGATGAAATCAACTCCCTGCCCTTATCCGTACAAGGCAAGCTGTTGCGCTTTCTCGATTCTGGCGAATGCTTGCCCGTGGGCGAAACCACTGCCTACAAAGTCGATGTACGCGTCATCGCCGCCACCAACTCGGATTTGCACGAGCAAATCAAAGCCGGCGAGTTCCGCCAAGACTTATACTACCGCCTCAATGTCGTGCCGATAGAGTTGCCGCCTTTAGCCAAACGTAGCGAAGACATTGAGCATCTGGTCAAACATTTCCTTAAACACTTCGCCGAGCTGCATGCCATTAAGCCGCCGCAATTTAGCAAACCGGCGTTGAAAGTGCTGAAAGCTTATAAATGGCCGGGCAATATCCGCGAATTGCGCAACCTGTGCGAACGGTTAAGCATCCTGTTGTCCGGTCGGATGATTGAAGTGGAAAACTTGCCCAGCGAGTTCCGCAACCCCACGGCCAACAACAGCAAAACCACAGGCTTTATCCTGCCAGACACCGGCTTGCAGTTGGACACCTTAGAAGCCGACTTAATCAACCAAGCCCTAAGCCGCACCAAAGGCAACCGTAGCCAATCCGCCAAGCTGCTCGGCCTTAGCCGCGACACCTTGTTGTACCGGATGCAAAAACACGGCTTTACTGCCGGTTAACAATAGGCTTTCAGGGCGCACAGGCTAGCTGTGCGCCGCTTCCTGCCCGCTCTTCTAGGCTTTATAAGCCCCCTTCTATGTACGTACTCCAAACCATACCCATACAATGCCCTTATTGCGGTGAAGACATTGACATCGTGGTTGACACTTCGGTGGCAGAGCAGTCTTATATCGAAGACTGCCAAGTCTGCTGCAAACCTATCGAAATTTTTGTTAGCGTTGAAGATGGCGGGATAGTTGAGTTGCTGGTGCGCTCTGATGATGAGTGACCGTTAATGAATTGATTCAAGGAAGCCCAGCTTTTGCACCACCTACCCTATGCTATCTTCCACTTTAATGTGAATTAAGAGCTAAACCCGCAAACAGTTCCAAAAGAACAGGGCCGCCGCAAGTTTGCCAAAGACATGCACCATGAGTCCGTTATAAGAGCGCACTTTGCTGGCGCATTCAATGCCCGT
>JAQTNZ010000121.1 GCA_028713595.1 Methylovulum sp.
CACCATTGCCACCGCCCCCACCGGTTTTGCCGATGACCCCACCCAAGATATGCGCATCTACCAATTCGGCCTGCAATATAAGCCTATCCCCAATGTCGTCATTAAAGCCGATTACCGTAATTTTGTGGTCAAACAAGGGCCGGCACCGGACGATTTCAACCTAGGGTTTGGCTTTATTTTTTAGGCCGCCACGGCTATTGTTTACTTGCCCCCACTATGCCTCCGTAGGCATCGGCATAAGTATCTGCACCTCTTTGATCGGGTATTGCAATCACATGGCCGACACAGTGAGTGAAAAGCTATAATTTAATAAAAATCAAATAGTTATAAATTTTTTGCGGGTGTTTATGGGGCATATAAGGGAGGGCGTTAACGGTGTTGGGAAAGAAAAACACCCGGAAAAACCATAAACGGATAACTGCACAAAAATCGTGCAAATTTGTTAAAATGGCCGCCTTATCCTTTTTATTGGCCGACGGGCATTATGATGGCTAACGATGCCCGCCGACTTGACCGCCACCCCCTATTAGCCTTGCAACCTTTATGAAACGCCTACTCCTGTCTTTAGTGCTTGCCTTAACCGCCTTGCCCAGTGTCGCCACCATTTTCTACAGCAAAAACGAAGCGATGGAATTGGTCTTTGGCAAAAATGCCAGCATAGAAAACCTCGCCCTATTTCCTGACGAGAAAGAGGCCGCCGCTATCCAAGCCATCACCAAAGCCCCCTTGGAATCGGGCATGTTCACTTTTTATGTCGGTAAGGAAAATGGTAAAATAACCGCCTATGCCGCTATTGAAACCAGCACCGTGCGCACTAAGCCGGAAACCCTGATGATCGTGCTCTCCCCCACAGGCGCATTGACCAACGTCCACACCCTCGCTTTCCATGAGCCGCCGGAATACCAGCCATCCGCGCACTGGTATGAAAAACTCTACCACCGTCCGGTGCAGGAACTGGAACTGGGCAAAGGCGTGGACGGCATTTCTGGCGCAACTCTCAGCACCCGCTCGGCATTGACCAGCATCCGTAAAGTTATGGCCTTTCACCAAATTATGATCCAACAGAAGGGTCGCTGATGCGCTACTTTGTCACTGGCGAACAACAGCGCAAAGCCTTGTTGAACACCTTAGTCCTGATGTTTTTAGGCTATATCGTCCTGCTGTGGCTAAGCAACGGCCTGATGTATTTCCACCGTATGGATCTGACCCCCAGCTCGGTGGTCAGCTACTATTTAGGCTCCGAAGAGCAATTCACCCAACCACGCAGCTATCAAGGCATGTTGGAAGTCGCGCATTTTCATTTGTTCTCGATGGGGATGCTGGTGTTGACCCTCACCCACCTGATGCTGATGACCGAATTTTCGGTGCGCCTGAAAATTTGGCTGAGTATCCTGACTTATACCTCCGCCATCGGCGATGAAGCGGGCGGTTGGCTGGTGCGCTTTGTCCACCCCCACTTCGCCTATTTTAAAATTGCGGCGTTTTTGGTCATGGAAATGTCTTTGGCGACCTTATTGGTGGTCGTCATTGCCTCATTGGTTAAGGCAAGGTGGCGTTTGCGCTTGCCAGCAAAAGATAAGGATGAGGAATAAGACATTTGGCTTAGGAAAGCCAAAAAGCCTTGTTCCTGCCGTAGAGACGTTGCAGCGCAACGTCTGCCCTCATTCCCTATTCCCCAAGCCACTCCCCGCCCATTTAAACAAAACCATTACCGCCAGCCCCGCACCCAGCGTATCTGCCAACCAGTCAAAGACATCCGAATTGCGCCCTGGCACAAAGGCCTGATGCCATTCGTCAGATAAGCCATATAAGCTGCTGAAAACAACGGCTGCGATCGCCAATATAATGGGCGACTTGAAAAAGTGCCGGAAACTGCGCCACACTATCAGCGCTAAGATAAAATAAGCTCCGGCGTGGAACAGTTTGTCTTGCCATGAAAACCACGTTGGCGTAGGTAATTTGGATTGGTCGGATAACCAATAAATAAAACCGCAATACGCCATTAAACCGCACACTTCAAAAATTTTAAGCATCTGAATGAACAACCTGTTTGAATATGCCCAAGCCTGCTTGCATAATGTGGACATTGCCGAAAAATTGGCCTTAACCCATGAAGCTAAAGCCCGTTGTAGCCAGGGTGGATTGAGCCTGGCACAGCTTGCACCGTTGGCGGACATTAGCCAGACCCGCTTCCCCGAAAAGCCACTGTTATTACCGCCGCGCTTAGTCCCCAACCGTAAGCTGACCCAAACCGGCGGGGTGGCGGCGTTTTTCCATGCCATTGCCCATATTGAGTTTATGGCGATTTATCTGGCCTGGGACATACTCTATCGTTTTCGCGGCTTGCCCGACGCTTTTTATCATGATTGGCTGACCATCGCCGATGAAGAGGCGCAACACTTTGAACTGATTTGCCAGCATTTGCAGGGACTAGGTCTCGCCTATGGCGATTTGCCGGCACATGGCGGCCTCTGGGATCATGCCTGCGAAACGGCGGATAACCTGCTGGCACGGCTGGCCTTGGTGCCGCGCTGTATGGAGGCACGAGGCCTGGATGTGACCCCTGGTCTGATTAAAAAGTTCGCAGATCTGGACGATACCGCCAGTGTCGCCGTGTTGCAGAGGATATTGACCGATGAAGTGGGACATGTCGAACGCGGCTCATACTGGTTTAAAACAGTTTGTCGGCAACAGGGCTTAGAGGCAGAAAGCCAGTATCGACAACTGATCCGGCACTATTATCAAGGCGGCAAGCCAAAAGGCCCATTTAACCGAGAAATGCGTATAATTGCAGGCTTTTCTACTACTGAATTGGACTGGTTGGAAGAAGCATCGAAATGAAGACTAAAAATATATCTGATTATCCGCTATTTGCCTTGGGCTTTAGGGCTTTTTTCGTACTGGCCGGACTGTCCGCGTTAATGCTGATCCTGCTATGGAACGCCATTTTTAGGGGCGAGCTGGTACATGCCAATTACTTTGCCCCTAACGTCTGGCATGCCCATGAAATGCTACTGGGCTATGCGGTCGCGGTAGTGGCGGGGTTCTTGCTGACCGCCGTGAAAAACTGGACGGGGCGGCCCACGCTATCAGGCAACCCGTTGCTGGGTTTATGCCTGTTGTGGCTGTATGGGCGTATCCTGCTATTTTATGCCGGATTATTGCCCGATGGCCTGATCGCCTTGGTGGACATGGCCTTTTTGCCACTGCTAGCGTTCCGTGTCAGCCTACCTATCCTGCAAGCCAAACAATACCCCCATTTGGTTTTTGTGCTGATCTTACTGGTCTTGGCTTTCGGCAATGGCCTGATACATGCACAAACCTTAGGGATAACGGGCACGAGTGCAAGCCTAGGGCTGGAGCTGGTCTTGGCGACGCTGATTATATTGATTTTGGTGATTGCCGGACGCATTTACCCGTTTTTTACCGAACGCGCCATTTCCGGCACTTTGATCCTGAAAAACCCGCTTATCGAAGGTTTGGCGATTGCCACCGCACTAGCCGTATTTGGCTTACAACTGGCCGGCGTTTCCGGCAGTTGGTTGGCTTGGACGGCAAGTGCCGCCGCTGCGGCTAACCTGCTGAGAATTTCCGGCTGGTATGTGCCCAGAGTCCGTTATGTGCCGCTGCTGTGGGTGTTGTATATCGGCTATGGCTGGATTATCGTAGGATTTGCCCTCACAGCTTTGGTAGCCTACGATTTGGTTGCGCCTTCCCTAGTCTTACATGCGTTTACCATCGGCGGCATCGCCGTCGTGACCTTAGGGATGATGGCACGGGTGGCCTTAGGCCACACCGGACGGGCGTTGCGGGTGTCCAATGCCATCGCACTGGCGTTCGTGCTGATTAACCTTGCGGCGGTGCTGCGCGTGTTGCTGCCGATTGCCTTTCCGGCCAGCCTGGATGCGCTCATTTATGCGTCCACCCTGTGCTGGTTGGCGGCCTTTGCCTTGTTTATCCTGATTTATTTGCCGATCTTGACCCAAGCACGTCTTGACGGTCAGGAAGGTTAGACGCTCGCCATGCTCTCACACGTCTCCCCCAAATCAGAATTTTCGGCGCGGCAAAACCTGCGCTGGCTGTTTATTTTAAGAAACCTGATGATCCTCAGCGAATCTTTGCTGATTATCCTCTCAACCTATGGCCTTAACATCCACCTGCCCCAGCAACAGCTTTGGCTGGTGGTGTTTATGATCGTCGCACTGAATTTTTATACCTCGATACGCTTACAGGCCGAGGAGCCGGTCAACGAAACCGAAATTTTCATCCAACTAATTTTGGACGTGATCGCCATCACGGCCTTGCTGTATCTGACCGGCGGGGCCTCCAACCCGATCATCTGGGTATTTTTGTTGCCGGTCATCATCACCGCCATCATGTTGCCGCACTCTTACGCCTGGTATATGGTGATCATCACGACTTCCATGTACACGGTGCTGATGGCGTTCAATATCCCTCTGCCCGCCATCGAACCGCATTCGCCCAACCCGCATTTGCTGCATTCGGCGATGAATTATGAAATGTTGCAACAAGCCCATGCGATGAGCGACAAGCATTATTTCAACCTGCATATTTTTGGCATGTGGTTCGGTTTTGTGTTCAGTGCGGGTCTGGTGGCGTTTTTTGTCGTGGAATTGGCGATTGCCTTGCGGATTCAGGAGCGCAACCTTGCCGAAGCCCGCGAAAATGCCCTGCGTGACGAGCGGGTTGTCGCCCTGGGCACTTTGGCGGCGAGCGCGGCCCACGACATGGGCACGCCCTTGGGGACTATCGCTATTATCGCCCACGAGCTGGAGCAGGAATACCCTGAACACCGTTTTCCTGACCTGCACGAAAAGACCTTGATTATGAAGCAGCAGATTGAGCGCTGTAAGTCGGCTTTATCGGTAATGTCGGCCTCGGCGGGCGAATTGCGCGCCGAATCGGGTCGTGTCATCTTGTTGACCGAATACATTGATGAAGTCATCAAACAATGGCGCACCCATAAGGTCGCCGCCAAGCTCAATTTTGTCATCGCCCCTGATGTGCCGTTGGAAGCGCAAATCATCGCCGAGCGCACCCTAACCCATTCGATCATCAATATCCTCAACAATGCCGCCGAAGCCTCGCCACCAGAAAAGGGCATAGAATTTCACGCCGACTGGAACTTGCATCACGCCGTCATCAATATCCGTGATTTTGGTAGCGGACTGCCTTCCGAACTGCTCAATTTTGCCGGCAAGCAACCTGTAGTCAGCAGAAAACGCGGCCTAGGGGTCGGCTTGTTCTTAACTTACTCCACAATCCAACGTTTAGGCGGTAAAATCAACCTTTACAACCATAGTGCAGGCGGTGCCTGTGTGGAAATTACCATACCCCTTTTAAATGCAGAGCAATATGATGACAGCACAGGAATTGGACAAGCCCCGTTTATTGCTGGTGGATGATGACGAGACCTTTTGTAAGGTGTTGAAAAGCGCCTTGGAAAAACGCAATTATGAAGTATTGGTCGCTAATAATGTCACCAGCGGCATTGCCTTGGCGGAACAAAACTTGCCCGAATATGCGGTGATTGATTTACGCATCGGTTATGAGTCGGGGTTGGAGCTGGTAAAAAAACTGATTTCACTTGATGACAACACGCAAATCGTCATGCTGACCGGATTCGCCAGCATCGCCACCGCCGTGGAAGCCATCAAGCTAGGTGCCATCCATTACCTGACCAAACCCGCCAACGCCGATGAAATAGTCAACGCCCTCAATAAAAACGAAGGCGATGCCACGGTGTCGATCAGCGAGAACCCTTTATCGGTCAAACGCCTGGAATGGGAGCATCTGCAAAAAGTGCTGATGCAGTATGACGGCAACATTTCCGCCGCCGCCAGGGCACTGAACATGCACCGCCGGACATTGCAAAGAAAATTGGACAAAAGGCCAGTACGGGAGTGAAAAAAGACAAATGAGTTTGCCCTCCCTCTTTTCTCCAGCCTAAAACTCATAGCTTGAAAAAAGCCCGCTTTCAAACGGGTGGCAACGGATACGCAAAAAACCCAACTACTTTTTTCTTCTTACCTTAATGAGTAAGCCGCCATGACCCCATCTAACCCTAAAGCCATACGCATATCCCCTAAAAAACAGGGCAACACCTTATCGGCCGCGCAAAAACGCTTCAACACCCTGATCCGGCAAATCGACAAGAAAAAACAGCTCTTGTTGGCATGGAAAGAAGCCATCCCTGTTTATCACCAGAAAGTGGAACACGAGTATGATCCGCTATTCGATGTGTTTAACGGTTTGCGCCTGGAATGGATACAATTGTTGGACAAGCATTATGGGCAACCGCTGTTCAAAAAAACCGACAAAATGAAAATCAAACATCTTATCAGCGCCGTCTGCGATGATTTGGTCGCCGATATGGATTCGGAGGCGGTGAAAACCCTGTTCAACAAATACAATGACGTTGATTATGACACGATGGTGCAGGAACAGGAGCAAGCCGTCACTGAACTGATGAAAAATATGGCGAAAAATATGTTTGACGTGGATATTGGTGATGATGCCGATGTGAGCTCGCCGGAAAAATTCCAAGCCTATTTGGAAGATAAAATGCGCGGACAACCAGAAGCGCAAGCCACCGCCAAACCGGCCAAAAAAACCAAAAAGCAACTGGCACAGGAAGCACGGCGGCAGGAAGAGGAAGCCTTGGCGGGCAAATCCGTGCAGGAAATTTACCGTAAGCTAGTCGCCAACCTACATCCTGACCGCGAACCGGATGAGCAAGAACGGCTACGCAAAACCGAGCTGATGCAACGCGTCAATACCGCTTACGGCAAAAAAGACTTGTTACAATTGCTAGAATTGCAATTGGAAGTGGAACAGATTGATGCCACGCAATTAAGCCATCTCGCCGACAACCGCCTGAAGCATTTCAATAAGATATTGGGTGGGCAACTGGAGGAATTATCCCAAGAAGTCGGTCAAATCGAAATGGCCTTTAAAGCCGAACTGGACATGCCGTTTTTTGAGCAGATTTCTCCCAACTATTTACTATCAAAAATAGCGGAAGACACTCACGCAATCGAACAAGACATTGTTTTCATCACACAAGACATTAAAGACCACGCCAATGCGGCGGCGTTTAAGGCTTGGTTAAAGACTTATAAAATCCCTAAACGGGCTGCCCGGGACGATTTTGATGATCTGTTTGATGGACTCAGTCAGTTTGGTTTTAGGTAAACGCAACAAGAGCGCCCCGCTTTACCAGCAACACACCTACCCCAACAACCTTACGTTAACATGTTAAGAATTACCGAACTAAAACTCCCCCTAGACCATACGGAAGCTATGTTGACCGCCGCCGT
>JAQTNZ010000122.1 GCA_028713595.1 Methylovulum sp.
AATAATTTATTATTGAGTGGTGATGGTAATTTGCGTTCATATGTATTTGAAGAAAACGTGAGAGCATTTTTAGGAATTGATAATCCAGTAAATAAGTCTATATCAGATACTCTTAATAGTTCAGATTCTGCTACCCGTTTTCCTGTTCTTAATAATGGTATTACCGTAGTTAGTCCTGATGTTCGTATACAGGGAAGCACTCTCCACATAGAAAACTTTCAAATAGTTAATGGTTGCCAGACATCAAATGTGCTTTATGAGAATAGAGCCAAGTTAGATGATTCGATAATGGTTAGCATAAAAGTCGTTGAAACAAAAAATGAAGACGTATTTTCCGATTTGGTGAGGGCATCGAACAGTCAGACAAAAGTTGAAGAAACACAATTTCTTTCTTTAAAACCTATCGTTAAGCGTATTGAAGCCTATTTTAATACATATGAAGGCAAAGATGGGCGTCTCTACTTTGAAAGGAGAGATAAGCAATACGTTGGTCGAGATATTCCGGCAGTTAGAACTTTCTCTCTTACTATTGCTTCAAAAAGTGTTGCTTCCTTATTTCTAAGGCGTCCAGATTTAGCTTATAGATACACTAAACGCATGTATGAACTATTGTCAGATGATATATTTTCTGACGACACTAGAGAAGTAGTTTTTTATGCATCTTGCCTTACGTTATATCGCTTACACCTCCTTGTAGCTAATGCGGGCATACCTCAAAATATGCGTAAGTACAAGTGGCATATTTTAGTTTTAGTTGGTGCTATTGTAGCAGGAAAAGAAATTCCAAAGTTGAATTCAAAACATATAGAACCGTATTGTCAGAAAATTATTGATGCGTTTTCGAAATCAGGAAATTCTGCTTTGGAACCCTTTCGTCAATCTGTAGAGATAATTGATTCTATGGGTGATATTACTGATGATCGACTAAAGAGGCAAAGTGTGATGAATGAAATGCTAGGAAAAATCAATTAACAAAACCCTAAATGCCAGGGGCATCTCATAAAAAATAAAAATACCCGCCATTCTGGCAGAGATTGCCGTAATGGCGGGTATTTTTAAGGTCGCCATGCTTAACGGCTTGTCACACATTTGCAGCAAAGAGCCTGAAGCCCATGTAGATAATTGACTTTTTAAGGTTTTAAATTCGAAATTGCTGGATTTTTCAGCTTGCTTTCACGATTTTAATGTTTATACCAATATCTAAACATAGTGGCGATGGAATTTGATTATGACCGAAGTGACGCTGGATATAAAACAATGGGGCAATAACTTAGGTGTCAGTTTACCTGCGGCGATTGCGCGTGAGGCACATTTGCACGCCCATCAACGGGTACGGATAGCCGTGGTTGACGGGCAAATCATTATCACGCCCATGTCAGAAAAGCCGCTCACCTTAGAAGAGCGTCTGAATGCGTATGGCTCTGAACGGCACGGTGGCGAAGCGATGGTCACGACACAACGCGTGGGCGCGGAACAATGGTAACAGCCAGCAACGCATGGCTACCACCAGCTGCTTAACCTGCTCGGTGAGCGCCGTATTCAGTTATATGGCTGTTCTGGGTCATGGGGGTGCGGAATGTCGGCTGTAAGAATACCGCCAAACAACAAAACGATGCTTTGGACACAAAAGTAAAAGCGCAAAAGGCCGATAAAAAACCAAGTCCAACTAAGTTGTTGACCATGCTTTTGACTAGGTTTGCCCAGCATCATCAGCGATGGATGTCATTTTGCAGGTAAAGGAAAGTATGCCCAAGCATTGCCGATAGGGGCGGCCATTTTCAAAACGGGGCGGTTTTTGGTACGGTCAAACAGCAAGGCCGGATGGGTTATCCTATTCAGCCTTGCTGTTTTAACTGGCTGACAAAATACGTTAAATGACTAATTTGCCTTCCGCCGCCATAACGCTACGGCGGGCCAAAGCCAAGTTGCTTTTGGATTTGTCCAACACCACATAGATGAAAACGCCTTCATATTTTTCAGTCGGGCGGATAATGTGGTATTGCTTGCCAAGGGTAATCAGAATGTCTTCGATGTCATCTTTCAAGCCTAAGCTTTTCATGGTTTTCAGTTTTGAACGGACCACTTCGGAGTTGCCCGCCGCCGCCAATTCCATATCAATGCCTGTACCGGACGAACCCAATAACATGCCGCTGTTGCCATCAACTACAGCTGAAACCATCGCGCCGTCAATACCGGACACCAATTGTTCTACGATTTCTTTAATATTGCTCATTATTTTTCCTTTAGGTTATTGGCACAAAGAAACTACTGCTATCTGCCAACATACAATAGCAATAGGGGAAGGTCGTTTTTGCTAACAAGTTCTTGCGGTTTGGGCATTTAGGCGCAATGTTCGGCGATCAGCCCCATATTGCGCTGTATGGCTATCCAGCCCATAGCGACGCTAGTGTTTTTGTTAGTGCTTAAGACGACCAGCAGGTCTGGTTTTTCAGGGATTACGGCCATAAAATGCCGTGTGTCCCCTGCATTGATACAGATGTCATTAATCGAATTGCTGACAGGTGTGCCAAGCTTGCCCGCTAGCAGCGATTCAATGGCGCGGACAGGTTTGCCACGCAACATTTCCACCGCCGCCGCCGCGAACGCTTCTAAATAAGAAGTGTTCAGGAAATCGACCTTGTGGGCGACCCCCAATGCTTGGCGGCTATTCATGTCGATGACCGCACAACCGAATACGCCATCCATATCGGTGATAATGGTTTGTAAAATCTCGTCAAGTTTTGTCATTATTGTTATTTTCCAGCAAATAGAAGAAGAGCTATTGTTATATGAACAATCGAACGTGACCCTATCATGTGCTTGCAAACCGGCAAAAGTCGGCGGCAGCTCATGACGGTTAAATCCCCTCATTTTACCATGTTCTTAAAATCCAAAAGCATTGCCTTAAATAAAAACCCAGGCTTTGGGTTGCAAATCATCACCCTAAGAGGCCGATAATGGGGCATTGCCGCTGTTGTCGGCAAACCTTCATCACGTTAATTTTCAGCTTTTCAGATGGTTTTTAAGTTTGTCGAAAAAACTTTGTTTATGGGCGGTGGCGGTGCTTTTTTCCAGCAAACCGGCAATATGACAGGCGTTATAAAAACTGTGCGCCGTCGCTAACGGTGTCCCTGTCGCTTGCGCCGCCTTGTCTAAAGGGGCGGCGTTTCTTTTCAGGAAGGTTGCCAGTTCCCTATAAGCGGTATCAGCGCCGCCTAAATAAGGCAGTTGTGCCAAACGGACGCTATCTTGGGCGCTATGGCCTTGTATCAACTGGCCTTGCGATAAGGTAAAGGCGGCGTACCAAATTAAATGGCTTAACGGCTGTGGTGACAGCGCGGCTTTTTTTACGGCCTTGTTTAACTCCGCTAAGGTAAGCGGCGTTTTTACGACGGCGCTATCCAAGGTAAAAAAAGCTTCAAGTTCTTCTAAGGAGGCTTGGCAATAATAAGCTTTTTTATCAGGATAAACGAAAACCGGGTTGTGTTCAGGGCGCGTTTTCAGCATCAGCATAAAGGGCTGCGTGTTGGTTTCCAGCAAGTCTTTTAACACACCTTGTTGCGGATCAAACCACGCCGGTTTTTCGGCCTTCTTAACATTAGCCACAGGTTCTGCCGTCTCAGGTGTTGTCAAGGCAGTCTTAGGCGGGGGCTGGACAGGTTTTTGTTCGGGCTTGCTTTTGGGCGGACTGGGTATTTTGCTGTTGGGGGCGGCCAGCGGCTGGTTAGCCTGGAGGGCAAGCCGATTGAGCAGTTGGATTAATGCGTGTAGTCGCGGGGTGCGGTCGGTATCGGCCCACACACTGTTGTCATTTATTTTGCTGGCATCGGTGCTGTAAAAGAGGCAACGCTCGCGCGGCATATTTTTTATGGCATTGGCCTGTGATTTGTCTAAGATAAGGTAAAAATCAGCCGCCGCTGTTTTGACGACTTGCCAAGGAGGCTGTAAGGCAAATTCGGCTAAATCGAGGATGGCGCAAAACTTTTCGGCATCATGCTTTCTAAAGCCGATGAGTTTAATGCTAATGAAACTATCATTTTCTATGTTCATTTAACAGAATGGATACTTGGTGTTATCGGATTGCTTGTCTGTCCAATATACCCCGAAAGGCCGAAAAACAAAAACGCCACGCCAAATAATCGCCACCATCCCAGAAGCCAAAAACCGACAATCAGGAGACGTTACTTAGCCAAGGCCGCCATCAAGCATATACATCACGGTTAATCCTTTAGCAGGGCATTTCGGGCGATATGCAGTGGCCGTAAATGGTAAAAATGCCGATAAACAGTTTTATAAGCAATTTTATCTTGGTAGGCATTATAATCCTATACAATGGGTAAGGGAACTTGTGAATAGGTTAGGTGTGTTTGCATTAGGCTGGAGCACTAAAGTGCTATGGGTTTAAGGGATTATCCCAACCATTAATTGCCTGCTATTGTTACGGTTATGGTCATCGACAACGCTAAGAGTGTAGGTTCCTGCATGTCCTGGCCGCCAATTTAGGCCATTCTGTTGGGTGGCGGCTACGGTGCCTAAAAACTCATGATTGGCGAACCAATATAAGGTGTTGGCGTCACCGGCGCTGCTGGCTTGCAAGGCGATGGTTTCATCAGGGCGCGATAAGCGTAGGGTATAGCTGCCCCCCGTCAGTGGCGAGCTGATGCGCGGCGGTTCGCCGTCCACCAGTGCCGTTGGGTTTTGGCAAGGCTGTTGTGGTGCGGCCCGTCTGGCAATCCCTGCTTCACGAAACAGCTGCATCATGTCCGAAGGCCAGAATTCAAAAATTTCCTGATGGGAGGTGGCCGTATCATAAGGCGGGCAAACGGCTAGGCCGGTGCGGTTATCAACCATGACCGGTTGGTGCAGGGTGCTGATCTTAATCGGTGATTTGCCAGGGATAAACCAAGTCGCCTCAGTTTTCGGACACCAGATATTCGGCAGTTCACCACTGGCGCTGCATACCTCCAGGCGTTTGAGGGTGGCGGGTGGGTGGCGGCGTATGGCAAACTCGCTAGGGCGTGCCAATTGTAAGGCATCGGCAATCCGAAAGAACAGGGGGGCGGCCGCCTTAATGCCGACCAAGGCTGGGTTTGCCGAGCCGTCAAAATTGCCCAGCCAGACCGCCAGTACGTAGGGGCCGGTTACGCCAATGCTCCACGCATCACGAAACCCCCAAGAAGTCCCGGTTTTCCACGCGGTTTCCCCGTGCGTTGGCATACCGTCCGGCCTGGGGTTGCTGGCGAGCATGTCCAAGACCAAATAGCTGGCTTCAGGGCTTAACAAACGTAAATCATTGGGTGTAGTCGTGGTTGTGGGCAAGTTTTGCAGATAGTTAAGGGGTTTCAGTACGCCTTGGTTCGCCAGCATGGCATACAAGGTGGTCAGCTCCGCCATCGTCAATTCGCCGCCGCCTAACACCAGTGATAGCCCATAATGTTGGGGTGGTTTCAGTTTGCTGATACCGGCGCTGCTGAGGAAATCGTAAAAATTAGGGCGCTTAAGCTGGCTGGCGACCGCTAAGGCCGGAATGTTGCGGCTACGGATTAAGGCCTCGCGCACTGAGATGGGGCCGACAAAACGCCCGTCGAAATTTTCTGGCTGGAACGCGCCAAACGCGGTGGGCGCATCTTTCAGGACACTTAAGGGATGGACTAAGCCTTGGTCTAAAGCCAAACCATACACAAACGGTTTGAGCGTGGAGCCGGGCGAGCGTTTCGCCAACACGCCATTGACTTGCCCTAAGATAGCGGCGTTGTGAAAATCCGCCGAACCTTGCAAGGCCACCACATCCATAGTACGCGTGTCCACCAGCAAGGCGGCGGCATTGCTTAGGCCCTGTTGCTGATATTGGCGGATATAGTATTGGATTTGCCGTGCCAGTAAGTGTTGCAGGTCGGGCTTGAGTGTTGTCTGCAATTGATGGTTATCGGTTGGGCGGCGTTGGTTGAGGATTTGTGTGACCAGATGTGGGGCGGCGAAAGGCAGTTGCGACAAACTGCGTAGCGGTACGGGCAATGTCAATAAGTGTTGGTCTATGTCGCTGACAGCATGGGATTGCCGCCATTTGCCAAACAATCTGGCCCGCGCCTCATCACGTCCGTGGTAGGCGTTGGGGCGTTGGGGGATGACCGCTAAGGTCAATATTTCCGGCAAGGACAGTTGCCCGACGGTTTTGCCGAAATAAATCAGGCTGGCGGCGGCCACGCCTTGGATATTGTGCCCGTAAGGGGCGAGGTTAAGATAGGCTTCAAAAATATCGTGCTTGCTGTAGCGCAACTCCAACCACAGGGCGATGAAGATTTGGCGAATTTTCCCCAGGGGCTGGCGCGTGTCCAGGCGGTATAGGAGCCTAGCCAACTGCATGGTCAAGGTGGAGCCGCCTTGCCTATGCCCACCAGTATAAGTTTCCCAAGCCCCGCGTAGCAATGCGATGGGGTTAAGGCCAGGATGCCAGTTAAACCACTGGTCTTCTTGCAGTTTGACGGCGGCTTGTAGGGTAGGGGGCAAGTCTGCCAGTGGCAGCCATAAGCGGTATTGTTCATCGGCGGCCAAGGTCAGGCGTAACAAACTGCCATCGGCGGCCAACACCGCCGTTGACGACGGGAACATGCCGGACAGCGGCGGGTGGGGCACGTTTCGGCAAAGCACCGCCGCTAATACCAACAGCAAACTGATTAACCCTAAGCGGTAGCGGGTCTTGCCAACTACCGCCCACTTGCCATGACTCTTACCCGCCATCAGCGCATTAAGGTGTTTCGACCAGCAACTCGCCCGCCGTACCGCGTGCTTGCAGTTTACGGTCATACATACCCTCGGCAAACGGGGCGGGAACGGTATAGTGTCCGGCATTGGTGGCGCGTACCCGATAAATGAAGGTGCCGATGGAACGCCCGACCGTACCGTACAAGATGACCCGGTCTTCGCGGATGTCAACATATTCGGGTCGCCAGTCGGAGCCTTTGCTTTCACCTAACGGGCCTTGCCATGTGGATGTCGCAGTGTCCCCCGTGGCGGCTTCCGTTTCCGCTTCGCTTCCCCCACTCTCTGGGTTTTCCTCTTCAGTTGCCGCGTTATCCTCTTCGCTTGCGTCAGCCTCTGGTTTGGCGTTCAGCACCGGCTCTATGCCACCTGGGAGGAGATCGACCAAGGCGATGGCCGAGGCTTTATCCCGTTCAGTGCTACGGATATTCAGCTTGACCAGAAACTCTTCGCCGATTTTGACGTGTGTGATCGGCTTGCCATCAAGGTTGGTGAACTCACGGGCGATTTCCAGGCCTTGGGCCTTGGCTGGCAGGGCTTGGTGGTCAAAACCGTTCTCG
>JAQTNZ010000123.1 GCA_028713595.1 Methylovulum sp.
ACTAAAATCCGTGGTCAGGCCGCGCATTATCGCCTCAATAGCCACGGCCCGCGCCCACGGTGATTTAAAAGAAAACGCCGAATATAATGCTGCGCGTGAGCAACAAAGCTTTGCCGAAGGCCGGATTGCCGAAATTGAAGGCAAGCTGTCCAACGCTCAAGTGATCGATGTCACCAAGCTTGATGCCAACGGCAAGGTCGTGTTTGGCGCGACGGTAAAAATAGAAGATGTCGATTCGGAAAAACAGGTGGTTTACCAAATCGTCGGTGAAGATGAAGCCAGTATCAAAGAAGGCCGCATTTCCATCGGCTCACCCATTGCCCGCGCCTTGATCGGCAAAGAAGCTGGGGATGTGGTGACGGTCAAAGCGCCTGCCGGCAACATTGAGTACGAAATTATTTCAGTCGAGTATCTTTAGATAACGATTTTGTTTAACAGGCGATGGATTGCAAACCGTTTCCATTAGACAGAAAAAGTAGTAATGCTGTTTTACCCATAACCAACCACATTGTTGTTAGGAGACATAAAATATGAACGCATCACAACGCTTATCTTCTGTTTTGACCATTGGAAGCGGTTTGTTAACGCTTAGCTTCAAAACTTCCCGCCCATTACTGGCAAATAGGATAAGGTGATTTTAACATTTAGCCTTAATTGGCTACGATGTAATCCCTTGCAAGCTCTAGGTGCCTTAAGCCAAATTTTTCTGACCGTAACCTCCTTTCATTGTCGGGTTAGGTTTCCTGCTGGCTAAAAAACCGCAGGTTTGCCAAAAACGCACATAATAAAGCCTTAAAAGTTATTGAGTTAATGGCTGTAAAGCCCTGGATGCCTGCAAATACCTTAAAGCGGACTGCTTTGGCGCGTCCGTTTCCTACAGAAAATTTGTCATGCCATGAGGCTGTTATTATGTTAAAAAATTTTGCCCCGCATAAAGAAAAATCAGCAAACCTTAAAATAGCTGGCACTAGGCTGGCTATGGGCCTTTCATTAATCATGTTGGCCGGTTGCGCCCCTAAAGTCATGCACTCGTTTATCGTTGATGCCCCGGCAAAATATCCCAGTTCGTTAGTGATAAAAGAGATCGAAGTGTTGCCTTTTGAAGGTAATGGCCAATACGGCCAAACCATTGGCATTTTGATTAAGAGCGGCATATCCCATGAAGGTTATATCAATGTCGTTCCTGGGGCGGGATATGTGGTTACGGGTAACTTGACTATTGGCGATGTCTACAAGAACTCGCGTGAAAAAGCCTATGAATGTTCCGAATATGACCCCAATACCAAAAAATCCTACAAAAAAACCTGTTATAGCTATTACCATACCAAAAAAACAATCACCAAAGTGGGCTATATCTTGCAGGACAAAAGCTCCGGCAGCACAATCATAGGCGACTCGTTCACGTCTAATTTCGACAGGACATGGGAGTCGGGCACAAGCGTGGCCGATGCGGAAGCATCCGCTTCGACCGATGATGCCATCATCACCGCCTCCATCGAAGAATTGGCGCAAAAAGTCGTTGCCGATGTCACCCCGCATAAAATGACGGTTTCGAGGGAACTGCAAAAAGGTGATGACGATAATATTGGCTTAGGTATAACCTATCTTGAAAAAGGCCGTGCTGACCAAGCTGTTGCGATTTGGGATCAGGTAATCAATCAATCATTAAAAACTGAAGACAAAGCCGCTGCTTATTACAATATTGGTGTCGTCAAAGAGAGCCAAGGGCTATACAAGGATGCGTTTGAGCTTTATAGCAAATCCAATGTGCTGATGCCTAAAGAAGAGTTATATATGGAAGCCATGACCCGTGTGGAGGGCATGAAAAAAGATGAGGAAAAGACCAGGGCGCAAACTTTGGTGCAAGAGAGCGCGGCTTTTACCCTGCCACCCGTGGAGCAAGCTGAACAAACGCCTTCACGTTCCGCATCCCACCACCATCACAAGAAAAAACACCACCACTAAAAGAGTTGCCCTGTGTGCCAGATTAATTGTTTGGGCCAATCTGGCACATAGGGTGACAGCTTTTGTCGATGTGGTTGTGTTCATTTGACAGGGGAAACAGTATGAAACAGAACATTTCTGCCATAGTGGCCTGCTTGGTTTTAGTGTTGCCAGGATGTGGGGGGCAACCTGCCTATCAATTGGCGATCCCTGTGGGATCTTCCGATACCTTGGATGTCAGGGCGAAACAATTTAAAAGCACGCTCAGCAAATACTCAACGGGCGGGATTGCCGCCCAGCAAGAGGCTGGCTATACGCCTGTGCCGAACGGGCATCCACCTGCATCTACCCCAGTCAACATTGCCCCAGTGGAACCGGTTAACGTACCCAGTAAACCGCTACCTGCGTTGGCGGGTTCTAGCGGACGCAAGGTCGCTTTAGTGTTTGGTAACGAAACCTACACCCATTCCCCTTTGAGCAATCCGGTCAGGGATGCCAACAGCATGGCGGCCGCCCTGCAAGGCTATGGTTTTGAAGTCATCAAAAAAACCAATGCGACGCGGATGCAAATGCGCGAGGCCATAAGGCAATTTGGTGACAACATAAAAACCGCCCAAGTGGTGTTGTTTTACTATTCAGGGCATGGCATGCAGGTCAAGGGTGAGAATTACCTCCTCCCTGTTGATGCCGATATCAAGAGGGAATTTGAAGTCGCTGACCAAAGTATTGTCGTATCATCGGTCTTGGGGGCGATAGAAGAAACCGGCCAGCATAGTAACATCATCATCTTGGATGCGTGTCGGGACAACCCGTTCAAGGGGTGGAGCAGGTCATCGGCTTCGGGCTTGGCAAGGATGGACACCCCGCCCGGATCATTTTTGGCCTATGCCACCGCCCCGGGGTCGGTGGCCGCCGACGGGGAGCCAGGCAGCAACGGCTTATACACCAGCTATCTGTTAAAGTATATGTCGACACCCGGCCTGAAAATCGAGGAGGTTTTCAAAAAGGTAAGGGTTGATGTCATGAGCCGTTCCGATGGCTCACAAGTGCCTTGGGAATCCTCATCCTTGACCCAGGATGTTTATTTCATCCCCGAAAAATGACATGGGTACTGGCCCTATAAAAAAAGGGCTAGCACCCATAGCGGCAATAGCGCCCTGATACAGGGCGTTATTTAAACGCTTGCCCTCATTTTTTGGGGTTCAGCCGATAAAGGACAGCAATCTGGCCTATCGACTGGATCAGTTCGGCCCCGGTCGCCCCGCAAATTTTTTCGCCAATCAGCTTGCGTTCATCACGTTCAGCGCGTATTTTTACCTTAATAAGCTCGTGGCTATTTAAAGCCAGCTCAACTTCCGCAAGGACTGCATCAGTTAAGCCTGATTGGCCGATCATAACCACGGGTTTTAAGCTGTGGGCATTGGCGCGCAGTTGTTTCTTATCTACAGAGTTCACTCTCTATTCCTGAAAATCAAAACATCATTTTACACTAAACAAAAGGTCTATGGGACGAAGTAAAAGCAGTAACCGTTGGATGCAGGAACATTTTGATGACGAATACGTCAGAATGGCGCAAGCGCAGGGCTACCGTTCACGGGCGGTGTTCAAGTTGAGTGAAATCCAAGAAAAAGACCAGGTCATTAAGCCGGGGATGAACGTGATTGACTTAGGGGCGGCCCCAGGGGGCTGGTCGCAGTTTGCCAGGCCCTTGATAGGCAAAAGCAACAAACTGATAGCCTTGGACATTTTGCCTATGGAGACGCTGGAAGGCGTGGATTTTATCCAGGGTGATTTTCGTGAAGAGGCGGTGTTGGCGGAGCTTTATAGGGTGCTTGACAATGCCCCCATCCATCTGGTCATGTCCGATATGGCTCCTAACATGAGTGGCAACAACAGCATCGACCAGCCCCGCGCCATTTATTTGGGGGAGTTGGCGTTAGACACGGCAAAAACCGTGCTGGCGAAAAATGGCAGTTTTTTGGTCAAACTGTTTCAGGGCGAAGGCTTTGAAGCCTTCCATCGGGACGTGCAACAGTGTTTTGCCAAGGTGGTGATCCGTAAACCCAAAGCATCAAGGCCGCGCAGCAACGAAGTTTATATTTTGGCGAAAGGCTTTAAATAAGCCCAGGCCGCCCATAAATCTATGTCACCGAGCGTTGCCCAGTGACAAATAACCACAGTCTGGACGATAAGTCCTGATATAATTTAGCAAATGTTTTAAACCGAACGATTCAAGCCTAGGGCGTGTTTGTGAACGATATGATAAAAAATGTAGTCTTATGGGTCGTCATTGCAGTTGTTTTGATGTCCCTCTTTAATAATTTTGGCTCCCAGGGCGAGCGGGCCGATTCGGCATTGTCTTATTCACAGTTTATTGAATCTGTGAAAGCGGGCCAAGTCCAGCAAGTCATGATTGACGAGCATGTCATTAAAGGCAAAATGCAGGGCGGCCAAGTATTTAAGACCTACGCGCCTTCCGATATCCATTTGGTTGATGACTTGCTGTCCAACGGCGTGGAAATTAAGGCCGTGCCGCCCGAACAACAGTCATTGCTGATGAGCTTGTTAATATCTTTTGGCCCGATGCTGCTGTTGATTGCCGTCTGGGTGTTCTTTATGCGGCAAATGCAAGGCGGCGGCGCCGCAGGCCGTGGCGCGATGAGCTTTGGCAGAAGCAAGGCGCGGATGCTGGAAGAAGACCAGATTAAAGTGACTTTTGCCGATGTCGCAGGCTGTGATGAAGCCAAAGAAGAAGTCGAGGAAATGGTCGATTTTTTGAAAGACCCTGCCAAATACCAACGCTTGGGCGGTAAAATCCCCAGAGGCGCATTGATGATAGGGCCTCCGGGCACAGGCAAGACCTTGTTGGCGCGGGCCATTGCCGGCGAGGCGAAAGTCCCTTTCTTCACCATATCCGGCTCTGATTTTGTTGAAATGTTCGTCGGTGTCGGTGCCTCCAGGGTGCGTGACATGTTTGAGCAAGCGAAAAAACACGCGCCGTGTATCATCTTCATTGATGAGATTGATGCCGTAGGCCGCCAACGCGGTGCCGGTTTGGGCGGTGGCAATGATGAGCGCGAACAGACCTTAAACCAATTGCTGGTGGAAATGGACGGTTTTGAAGGCAATGAAGGCATTATAGTCATCGCCGCCACCAACCGCCCTGATGTCTTGGACAAAGCTTTGCTGCGTCCAGGCCGTTTTGACCGTCAAGTGACGGTCGGCTTGCCCGATGTCCGTGGCCGTGAGCAAATCCTTAACGTGCACATGAAAAAAGTCCCCGCCTCGGAAGATGTTGAAGTCAAATACATCGCCCAAGGCACCCCTGGTTTCTCAGGTGCGGACTTAGCCAATTTGGTCAACGAGGCGGCCTTATTTGCGGCGCGGATGAACAAGCGTGTGGTTAGTATGTTTGACCTGGAAAAAGCCAAGGACAAGCTCATTATGGGCGCAGAACGGCACACAATGGTCATGGGCGAAAAAGAAAAGAAAATGACCGCCTACCATGAGGCGGGCCATGCCATTGTCGGCAAGTTGGTCCCTGAGCATGATCCGGTTTATAAAGTCAGCATTATGCCTAGAGGCCGTGCCTTGGGCGTGACCATGTTCCTGCCCGAAAAAGACCAATACAGCGCCAGCAAACAAAAACTGGACAGCATGATCTCCAGCTTATACGGTGGCCGTATTGCCGAAGAAATTATCTTTGGTTGGGAACAAGTCAGCACCGGCGCTTCCAATGATATTGAACGGGCGACCGAATTGGCGCGGAACATGGTCACCAAATGGGGCTTGTCGCAACGCTTGGGGCCATTGGCTTACAGCGAAGAGGAAGGCGAAGTGTTCTTAGGGCGTTCCGTCACCCAGCATAAGACTGTCGCTGAAGAAACCTCGCACACCATTGATGAAGAAATCCGCTCGTTCATTGACCGTAACTACGAACGCGCCGAACGCATCATCAAAGAAAACATTGATATTCTCCATGCGATGGCCGATGCCTTGATGAAATATGAAACCATCGACAAAGACCAAATTGAAGACTTGATGGCGCGCCGTCCGGTGCGTGACCCGCAAGGCTGGCAAGATATACCGCCTCGTGGCGGCATTAAAATTGACGACATCAAAGATGACAAAATCATCGTTGGGGCGGCTGGACAAAGCTAAGAGCTGTTTAAATGCGTACAAAAAAGGGGAGGCTTAAAACCTCTCCTTTTTTTTCAGCCAATTTTTAAAAATCCAAGGCTAAACAATAATAACAATGACAAAACAATATTTTGGTACCGATGGCATTAGAGGCAAAGTAGGCGAGGCGCCCATCACCGCCGACTTTCTGTTAAAACTAGGTTGGGCGGCGGGGCGGGTGTTCGCCAACGATCAGCAAGACTTTGTCCTGGTTGGTAAAGACACGCGTATTTCCGGCTACATGTTTGAATCCGCCCTAGAAGCGGGGCTGACGGCGGCGGGTGTCGGCACCCGTTTGTTAGGGCCCATGCCAACTCCTGGCATTGCCTATTTGACCCGAACCTTACGCGCCAAAGCGGGCATTGTCATCAGTGCCTCGCATAACCCTTACTATGATAATGGCGTTAAGTTTTTTTCGGTGCAAGGGACTAAGTTGCCCGATGAAACCGAGCGTGAAATTGAGCGTTACATGGACATGCCGATGACCACCGTGGAGTCGGCGCAACTAGGCAAAGCCAAACGCCTGGAAGATGCCGCCGGACGTTATATCGAATATTGCAAGGCCAGCATCCCGACTCGGCTGGATTTTGAACAACTCAAAATCGTGGTTGATTGCGCCCACGGGGCCACTTACCATGTTGCCCCCCCTGTGTTCAGCGAAATTGGCGCGGAGGTCATCGCTATCGGTGTCCAACCCAATGGCCTCAACATCAATGACAAATGTGGGGCAACCCATCCTGAAACCTTGGCGGCGGCGGTTTTGGCAAACCAAGCCGACTTGGGCATTGCCCTGGATGGCGATGGCGACCGTTTGATTATGGTTGACCATCAAGGCGAAATTGTTGACGGTGACGAGCTGATTTACATTATCGCCAAATCAAGGCAAGCCGCCGGACAAATGGCCGGCCCCGTGGTGGGCACGTTAATGACCAACCTGGGCATGGAACACGCCCTGAAAAAATTGGGCATCCCTTTGCTTCGGGCCAAAGTTGGCGACCGTTATGTCATGGAAATGCTGGCCGCCCATAATGGCATCTTGGGCGGTGAAAATTCCGGCCATATCATTTGCTTGGATAAAACCACCACAGGTGATGGCATCATTGCCGCCTTGCAAGTGCTGGCGGAAATGCAATACAGCGGCAAATCCTTACATGAGCTAAAATCGGGGATGCAAAAATACCCGC
>JAQTNZ010000124.1 GCA_028713595.1 Methylovulum sp.
GTTCGCACAAACGCGGGAACATATCCGTGCCGTTGACGTTTTCGCGCAACTGTTGCCCAAGCAAACGGCAAGCGATTTTGATGCCGATACCGTCCGGCAACACCCGCGTGGCGTTTTGCAAAACCTGACGATACTCGGCATGGTTATAGGCGATATTCAGACAAGCAGGGTTAACGAACGCGACCAAAGCGGGTTGGCGGTCATAAATACGTTGCTCTAGCCAGTCCAACGCTTCCGCCATACTGACGTTGGCAATATCCACCCCCCAAAAATGCAATATCGGCGGCGTAGGATACTCCCCGCCTCCCCCTAACAGCCAAGCCAGCAAGCCACGGACACATAAGCCGCAATAACGTTTGGGCGAAAGATTGGCGAACACGGCATGATCGGTGTCGAACTCGTCATCATAAGCCAAACCCACTTGTTGCTTAAGGCCATAAGCGGACACCACGCCAGGCCGGAAACTAAAATGCGGCGCGGCCTTAGCGCCCAATTGGTCAGCCTCATCAACCGATAAGGCGCGGACTCCCGCCCATGCCAAATCGCCCGCAAAGACATTGAACAACACCGCCAAGCCACCAGCACCAACCTCATCGGCAAAACTGAGACGGTTGAACGGTCGCCGCCCATAGCCCAACAACGCTTTCTTGCCAAAAACCCTGCCCGTTTGGCGATAAGCCCTTATGCCCCGATACACCAGCCAAGGCGACACTATCACCAACAACAAACCGCTAAGCAGCACATCGAATAGGCGGGACATAAGCTTATCCCCCTACTGGCGGCGCTTTGCGCGGCTTGATCGTGGCAGGCACCCCAACAGCCAAGCAATTAGGCGGCACATCCTGCAAAACCACGGCATTGGCCCCAATCGCGACATCATCGCCAATCGTGATGGCACCTAAAATTTTCGCACCTGTTCCGACATCGACGCGGTTTCCCAACACCGGCGCACCGGCGATACCGGTATGTTTTAAACCGATAGTGACACCGTTACGGATCACGACATCATCACCCAATACGGTATCACCACTGATGATAATGCCGCCAAAATGCTCAATCAGCAAGCGCCGACCGACTTGCGCCTCACAGGGCAAATCGATGCCCGTTAAGATTTGCGAAAGCAATTTCAAGATGCGGTACAGCAGCGAAAACGGCAACCGTAACCAACGTGGTTTGATACCATAACGCCAGCGTCCGAAACGGTACACCCACATAACCCACAAGCCTTGACGGCACATATCGCCCTCATAAGTCCGCCAATCTTCTTTTAATAATTCGAACATACGCACCACCCAGATTATAACGGGGATACTGAGCCGCCTTGGCTTTTGCCCGGGCCCGTTCCCACAGTTGCACAATACGCCGCGATTTCGGCGGCTTTCAGACACGCGGCGGCCATTACCCCCGGCGTACAGTTTATGCCCAGCTTGCCCCAAGCCCTTATAACGGGCGATACGGCCAACCCTGCCATACGGTAATAGAGGATTTGGCTATATATACTTCAAACGGTCACGTTTTCAGTTTTTAGTGGGAGAGGGCGCGGACATCGGGCCCGCCCGTTGCGGTCAAGATGACCCAGGCTCCAAAAAATAGAATACTTGAGCGCTTAGAGTATATACGCCATAAGCTGACCCAATGGGGAAAACGCCAGCTTATAAACTTTCCCTATCAGTCCGTTGCCATTGGGCATCACGCCATATTTTGGCATTAAGGTGGGTTTCCACACAACATTGAGCCAACGCAAAACGATTTTAAAATTCAAATCCTAGATCACCGGGTTATCTAACCTACATTTAAACGCTATAAACCATACTCGCGGATATTACGCAACCTCATCTTAAAAAGTGTATCATTGGTTTTGTCGGGATAAGCCGGAGCGCGGCAAACAGGAGCAAAACAGTCTTACTGCGTAACGTCAGTTACGCAATCGCTTGTACACTTTTTGGAAAACCAGGTTTTTCAATGCGTCATTTATTGAACAGCTTTCTTGCCGCTTCGCCATCGGCCTGAATTTGCTTAAATCCTTCCCTGCCTACTGTATAACTTCGGGGTGCGGGGGAGTAAAATCTGTCCGAAGTATTGTAAAAACGACAACCTAAGGGTGTATTATGGATGCTGCCAAGAAAATCCGCGTGTTGCTGTCCGCCTATCAATGTGGGGAAGGCATGGGGTCGGTTTCGCAAATCGGCTGGGAATGGTATAGCCGTTTGAGCGCGGCCTGCACCGTCACGTTGCTTACCCACATCCGCAACCGTCCGGCCCTGTCACAAGCGGGCGCGCCACTGGAAGGTTCCGATATTATTTACATTGATACCGAGTGGTTCGCAGGGCCTTTGTACCGTTTCGCCGCGTGGTGTTTTCCACATAGCGAGCATCCTAAATTTTTGATAGCTTCGCTGGATTTTTTTGTTTACGACTGGCTGGCCGTCAGGCAGAGCCGCCGCCGGATACGGTCGGGGGCGGTTTTCGACATTGTCCACGCGGTGACTCCGGTTTCGCCACTGGCGGCGACAGGCCTGCATAGATTGGGTTTGCCTGTGGTGCTGGGGCCTTGGAACGGCGGTTTGGCCTCGCCCAGCACCTTTCCGGACATTATGAAAGCCGAATCCAAATGGCTGTACCCCATCCGCAATATCGGGCGTTTGTTCGATGGGCTGGTCGGTTCTACCCGCCATGCGGCCCTGATTTTTACCGCCACCCAAGCCACATTGGCGGCCATCCCCGCACCTTACCGCAGCCGTTGCCGGCACTTGTTGGAAAATGGCGTTAACCTTGATTGGTTCGCCGCCACGCCTTATCCGCCCGCCGCCACCGATGATAAGCCGTTGCAGGTCGTTTTTGTCGGGCGCTTATTGCCGTTTAAAGGCGTGGGCATGTTATTGGCGGCACTGAAGGCCTTGACATTTCCGGTGCAATTGACCATTGTCGGCGAAGGGCCCGAACGTGTCCATTTAGAACGTCTCACGAGTGAACTAGGCTTGGATGGTAATGTCCGCTTTACGGGCAATTTGCCGCTTAAGGACATCGCGCCGATTATGTGCCAAGCCCATGTGTTTTGTCTGCCTTCGGTACGCGAGTCCGGTGGGGCGGTGTTGTTGGAAGCGATGGCGGTGGCGCGTCCGGTCATCGCCGTGGATTTTGGCGGGCCGGCGGAGATTGTTGACGCAGCGGTCGGCGTAAAATTGCCGGCCACCGGCAAAGCCGATGTCATCAATGGCTTAATCGCCGCCCTTACCGATGTCCGCGAACAACCGCAACGCTGGCAAGCGCGTGGCGAAGAAGGCCGCCGCCGCGTTGAAAGCCACTATAGCTGGGCGGCGAAAATCACCGCCGCCATCGGCCACTACCACACTCTGTTGGGAACACACTCATGAGCCACCGCATCGCTTACTTGGTCAGCCAATATCCCGCCTATTCGCATACGTTCATCTTGCGGGAAGTGCAGCAACTACGGCAACTGGGCTTGGCTATTGCCGTGGCCTCCATCAATCCCCCTGATCGCCCGTTAGCCAAACTGACCGATACGGAACGTACCGAGGCCGAGCAAACATTTTATGTCAAAGCCGAAGGCCCGGTAAAAGCCCTGGTGGCGGTGGGCAAAACTTTGTTTACGCGACCGCTGGGCTTATGGCGGGGTGTCCGGCACGCCCGCAGATTAGGCGGATGGGACATCAAGCGTTTGTTGTACCACGTTTTTTATTTGGCGGAAGCGGTGTTGATCGGGCAATGGTTGCACTCGCAACAGATCAGGCATCTGCATGTGCATTTTGCCACCCCCGCCGCTTCGGTGGGGATGTTGGTAAAAACCGTGTTCGATACGGGTTTTTCATTCACCGTCCATGGCCCTGATGAGTTTTATGATGCGGCGGGCTATAACTTGCCGGAAAAAATCTTAGCGGCGGATTTTATTTTTTGTATCAGCCATTATGCGCGTAGCCAAGTGATGAAACTGTCGCCCGTGCAAGCGTGGCCGAAACTGGAGGTTTGCCGCTTGGGCGTTGACCCGCAACGCTTTGCCCCCGCCCCGAAAATTAAAGTCAATTGCCAGTGCGAATTGCTCTGCGTGGGACGGTTAACGTCGGCAAAAGGCCAAGCGATATTGTTGGAAGCCATTGCGCAGTTGCAAAACGAACAACTGCCCGTCCGTTTGACTTTGGTTGGCATGGGGCCGGATGAAAAAAGCTTGCAAGCTTACGCGGAACAGTTGGCGATCAGCGGGCAAATCCGCTTTACGGGGGCCATCGATCAAGACCATATTTTGGCTTACTACCAAAGTGCCGACATTTTTGTGCTGCCCAGTTTCGCCGAAGGTTTGCCGGTCGTGCTGATGGAAGCGATGGCGATGGAAATCCCCTGCATCACCACCGCCATCACGGGCATACCTGAGCTGATCCACAATGATGAGGACGGCGTGTTGGTGGCGGCTTCCGATGTGGCGGGGCTGGCCGAGGCCATTAAACACTTGGCGAACGATCCCGAACGGCGCCGTCGCATTGGGCAAGCCGGACGGCGCAAAGTCTTGGCGGAATACGATCTGCATGACAATACCCGGCACTTGTTTATGGCATTTACGCGGCGGCTGGAAACTGTGTAGGGATGCGGCGATGGTATACCGTTAGCCGATCAATTGACAGAAATCCCCAAGCTATACTCGCTTTCAGTGTTTAGCGGGAGGGAGCGCGGGCATCGGGCCCGCCAGTTGCGGTCAAGAGACCCAAGCCCTAAAAACCGAATACTTGACCGTTCACACTATATGCCGCCATACCGTTATCTTTTTCTGCTCGCCACTTTCTGTTTAGGTACGGCCCATGCGGCCCCTGAATTACATTATCGCGTTGAAGCACAAGCCGCGTTTACTGACGTACCCCGCTTAGGCCTTAATTTAGGTGAATGGACAGCTTGGGGCGCAGCGCAACTTTCCGGCAACATCCTGAAAAATCCTGGTTTTGAAGGCCTGATAGACCGTGCCCTCGTCATCGTGAAAACAGCCGATAACTTCGGCTTTACCGATGATACCGCATGGACAAAGCGCCCTGATGGCTTTTGGGCGGGTGCCCACTACGCGGTGCGTAGCGGGCATGACGCAGGCAAACAAGGCCAGCTGTTCGATTCTAAAGCCAGCGGCGGCCAAGGCCTGCCCGAATTTACCGTCAGCGGGGCGGCACCCACGTTACAAGCGGGGGATGTGGTCAGCCTGACCCGTGACGATGACCGGCACTTACCCGCCCAATGGTGGTTTGCTAAAGACCTGTTACCCGGACAAGCGTCGGTCAGCACCGATACCCGCCCCCAAAGCCTTGGGCAACGGGCTTTGTTATTGCAACCACAAATGGGCAAGCCGATAGAAACGCTGTCTTATTGGGACGGCATTGGCGATAGGGCCGGTAAACTATTGCCCGTGCAAGGCGGGTGGACGTTACGCTTTTGGTTAAAGCAGGTGGCGGCGGGCGCGACGGTGACGGTCAAGTTTCATCGCATCAACGGTGGCAAGGCATTTTTTCAGGAAACCTTCCGGCCAACGGCGACATGGCAAC
Source organism: Methylovulum sp. (assembly GCA_028713595.1). Taxonomy (GTDB): domain Bacteria; phylum Pseudomonadota; class Gammaproteobacteria; order Methylococcales; family Methylomonadaceae; genus Methylovulum. The sequence goes on from JAQTNZ010000124.1 coordinate 5,535, forward strand.
TGATAGAACGCCGTTTTAACGCCAAAGACGACGGCCCTGCCGCCCCTTTAGCGTTAAGTTTCCTGGTCGAAGGCGAGGGAGGCGGCCTATTGATAGATGATGCCGAATTGGGCGCGGACAACAGCGGCACTTTCCGCCCCGAAGTGGTCGCCGCCTTAAAAACCTTGCAACCTGGCTATTTGCGCGATTGGCAAGGCCAATTGGGCGATAGTTTCGGCAACCGGATCGCCGATAGCTTTGCCAGACGCAGTAGCCGTTACCGTCCGGGCGAAGAAAGTGCTTTTGGTTATGGCCTTAACGATTTTTTACGCCTGGCACAGACCGTCGGTGCCCAACCTTGGCTGATTATACCGCCGACGTTAGATGATGAAGAATTGACCCAATTTGGCGTTTACCTACGCCAACAAATTGAGGCTTATGGCTTTAAGGAGGTGATGGTCGAATTCGGTAACGAAAACTGGAACGCGGTGTTCCGCCCCGCCGGTATCCCCAACTATACCGCCCACGGTGAAGTCGCCACCCGTGCTTTCCAGTATCTGTTAAACGGCGCCAAGCATCATCCGGCCATACGCACCGTGGTTAACGGTCAGTACGTCAACCCGTGGCTGTCCACAAAAATTCTGGATGGCGTAAGCAATGCCCACGGTTTGGCTATCGCACCGTATTTTTTGTTCAAATTGGATGAAACCGATGATGTCTTGGCTAAGCTGTTCGATCAAGACGATTTTTTCACCGAAACGCTCACCGCCACAAAAGCGCGGGGCAAAGAGCTGATGGTCTACGAAGTGAATTTGCACACGACCTCAGGCAACGCCCCGCTCGCCCTGCGCAACCGCGCCACCACCAGTGCGGCGGCGGGGGCGGCCTTGGCGAAACGCTTGTTGACGGCGCTTAATAAGGGCATCAGCAAACAATGTGTGTATACCTTGGCCCAATACGACACCTTTATTGAGCCATCGGGCCAGCGCCAAGCGGTAAAGCTTTGGGGGCTGGCCCGCGATTTAGGCGCCAACCCACGCTTACGCCCGACAGGTTTGGCAATGGCGATGCTTAACCAAGCCCTACCCGCCGACGTGTATCGTTTGACTAGCGAGGATGCGGATGCCAATGCCATCACCCTCACCGCCTTGCGGCACGGTAACGCGTGGGGCTTGGCGGCGGTCTCCAGTAAGGCCGAACCGCAAATGGTCACTGTCCAGTTTCCGCCCCCATCCGGCAAACAAACCTGGCGGCTGTTGCGTCTGTCGGCCCCCACGCCCTTTGCCGATAATGAAAACCAAGCGCAGGTAACGATTACCGAAGAGCCTTTGGTTGTTGAAAACGCCACCGTGCGCCTGACAATGCCGGCTTATGGCTTGGCGGTTTTGGTGGCGGGGCAAACCACCAAGCCATAAGGCCAATAAGGCCGCCCGCACCTTTTGTAACTATTTGCGACAAAACCCTTATCCTATGGCCGAATCCCATCTCACCACCATTGCCAGCGAATCGGTGACGACCGGGGCGATCATGCCCTTGGTCAGCCTGAAAAAACATTGGAAAATCAGTCTCGGCGTGTTTGCCACGCTGTTCTTGTTGGCTATCCCTATCGCCTGGAAAAAAGGCACCTTGTATTATTCGGTCACGGCGGTGGTGTCTGGAGAAGCAGGAACGGAACGTCACCCTCAAGGGGATCCTTGCGGAGCTGGCCTTGGCGATCGAAGGCGGCAGCACTTTCTCCGAAGGCCTGGCCCAGCA
>JAQTNZ010000125.1 GCA_028713595.1 Methylovulum sp.
TGCATCCGTCCTGCCCGATGAGTCCGCTCTTGTACGGTTATCTGATCGGGCAAGGGTTCCGCCGTAGTGGCGATGATGTCTACAAGCCCGATTGCCGGCATTGTGCCGCCTGCCTGTCCGCCCGTTTGCCGGTGCTGGATTTTAAGCCCAGCCGCAGCCAAAAACGCTGTTTGGAGCGTAACCGTGAGACCCAAGTGCAGGTCAAGCCAGCGGTGTTTGAACAGGCGCATTATGACTTGTATTTGCGTTATCAGGATGTACGGCATTCGGGTGGTGATATGGCCCGATCCGGCCCTGAAGAATATATGGGTTTTTTGGGCAGTTCTTGGAGCGACACCTTGTTTGTGGAATTTTCAATCCAAGGCCGCTTAGCCGCGTTGGCCGTGGTAGACCAGATGGAAAATGCGTGGTCGGCGGTGTACACGTTTTTTGATCCCGATTTTGCCGAGTACAGCCCTGGGGTTTATGCGGTGTTATGGCAAATAGAACAGGCTAAACTGACGGGGCGGGAGTTTTTATACTTGGGCTTTTGGATTCAGGCGTGTAAGAAAATGGCCTATAAAAGCCAGTATCAGCCTATGCAGTGTTTGCTTGACAAACATTGGACGCAAATGCCCTGTTAAGGGCCGATGTCATTTTAATGCCACACACTTCTATTGTTAACGCCCCGCTTATGGTACAATGGGCGTTTTTAAAATAGAGGTGATAATCATGGCTAAAGAAGATCAAATTGAAATGGAAGGCAAAGTCATAGACACGCTGCCCAATACTATGTTTCGTGTGCAATTGGAAAACGGGCATATCGTCACTGCGCATATTTCCGGCAAAATGCGTAAGCACTATATCCGCATCCTGACAGGCGACAGCGTCAAGGTCGAAATGACCCCTTACGATTTGTCAAAAGGCCGCATTTCTTTCCGTATGCGCTAATCCCTCTAGGGAGTAGCGCGTCCGTGGCCTATTTAGCTGTCTTCCGACACCATCAGCTCTTTGCCTTCTATGGCGAAGCCTAGTTGGTTGTTTTCCATATAAATGGTGACATGACCGCCGTTTGCCAGCTTGCCGAACAGCAAATCATTTGCCAGAGGCTTTTTAATCTTTTCCTGTATTAACCGCGCCATAGGTCTTGCCCCCATTTTGGGGTCGCAACCATTTTCAGCCAGCCATAAACGCGCCTCAGCCGTCAAGGTCAAGGTGACTTGTTTATCCGCCAGCAAGGCTTCCAGTTCAAAGATAAATTTATCAACCACATGCCCCACAATGGCAATGTCCAGCGGTTTGAACTGGATAATGGCATCTAAGCGGTTGCGGAACTCAGGCGAAAAGCCTTTTTCAATGACTTTCAGGCTGTCGCTGGTATGGTCTTGATGGGTAAAACCGATGGACGCACGGCTGCCTTCTTCCGCCCCCGCGTTGGTGGTCATCACTAAGATGATGTTACGGAAATCCGCTTTGCGCCCGTTATTGTCGGTCAAAGAGCCATGATCCATCACTTGCAATAACAGGTTGAACACATCGGGATGGGCTTTTTCCAGTTCATCCAGCAACAGCACCGCATGGGGGTGTTTGGTCACTTGTTCGGTCAGCAAGCCACCTTGGTCGAAGCCAATATAACCAGGAGGCGCACCAATCAAGCGCGACACGGTATGGCGTTCCATATACTCGGACATATCCAAGCGGATCAGTTCCACTCCCAGCACTTTGGCCAATTGCCGGGTGACTTCAGTTTTGCCCACCCCAGTAGGGCCTGCAAACAGAAACGAACCGATGGTTTTTTGGCTGTCGCGCAAACCGGCCCGTGACAGCTTAATCGCCGAAGCCAAGGCGGCAATGGCCTCATCTTGCCCAAACACCAACATTTTAAGGTTCTTTTCCAGATTCGCCAGTTTCTCGACATCATTTGAAGACACCGATTTGGCGGGGACACGGGCGATTTTCGAGACAATTTCTTCTATTTCCGCGACATCAATCAATTGCTTGCGCTCGGCTTCGGCGGTCATGCGCTGTTTGGCGCCCGCTTCGTCAATCACATCGATGGCTTTATCAGGCAAATGACGGTCGGTGATGTAGCGGTCTGATAATTCGGCGGCTAAACGTAAGGCATCGGGCGAGTATTTCACGTCATGATGCTCTTCAAACCGCGATTTCAGGCCTTTTAAAATTAGAATGGTGTCGGCGACCGAGGGTTCTGAAATGTCCACTTTTTGGAAACGGCGGGCGAGGGCGTGGTCTTTCTCAAACACGCCACGATATTCTTGGTAAGTGGTCGAGCCGATGCAGCGCAACTGGCCTGCCGCCAGCGCGGGTTTGATAAGATTGGACGCGTCCATGACCCCGCCGGAGGCGGAACCGGCACCGATGATGGTGTGGATTTCGTCAATGAACAAAATCGAGTTCGGTTCTTTTTTCAGTTGGTTCATCAAGGATTTCAGGCGTTTTTCAAAGTCGCCACGATATTTGGTGCCCGCCACCAAAGCGCCCAAATCCAGCGAATAAATCACGCTTTTTAGCAGTACATCCGGCACATCCTCTTCAACGATTTTTTTCGCCAAGCCTTCGGCGATGGCGGTTTTACCAACGCCCGCCTCGCCCACTAACAGCGGGTTGTTTTTACGGCGGCGGCACAGTGTTTGGATAGTGCGCTCAAGTTCCAGTTCGCGGCCAATTAACGGGTCAATCCGGCCTTTAAGAGCTTCTTCGTTAAGGTTGGTCGCGTACCTTTCCAGCGGGCTGCCGGATTCGTTTTCTGGGTTGCCGTTGTCGGGGTTGTGGTCAGCATTGTTTTCGGGGTTGTGCTGGTCGATTTTGGAAATGCCGTGAGACAGGTAGTTGACCACATCCAAGCGGGAAATGTCCTGTTTGTTCAGCAAGTACACCGCATGGGAGTCCTGTTCGCTGAACAGGGCGACAAAGAGGTTGGCACCGGTGACTTCTTTTTTGTCAGAGGCTTGGACATGGAAGACCGCCCGTTGCAAAACGCGTTGGAAGCCTAGCGTTGGTTGGGTGTCGCGTTGGATGCCCGGTGGGATCAAGGACATGGTCTCGTCAATGAATTTGCCCAATTGGCCGCGCAACAGCGGTATGTTACAGCCACAGGCTTTCATGATGGCTTCCGCCGAGGTGTTGTCCAGCAACGCCAGCAATAGGTGTTCGACCGTGATAAATTCATGGCGTTTATCATGAGCATTCTTAAACGCATTATTTAACGTAATTTCAAGTTCTTTACTTAACATAAAATGCTCCTTACACGACTTCCATCGAACACAACAACGGATGTTGGTGCTCGCGCGAATATTCATTGACGATAGCCACCTTGGTTTCGGCGACATCTTTGGTATACGTTCCGCAAACGCCAACCCCTTGCGTATGTATTTGCAACATCACTTGTGTTGCCAATTCTTCTGACATGCCAAAAAAATCCATCAACACCTCAATGACAAAATCCATCGGTGTAAAATCATCATTCAGCAGAATGACTTTGTATAGCGGTGGCCTTTGTAATTTGGGCTTGGCTTCCTGGACAGCCAAGTCATCATCATTATCGAACGGATTTAAATCGGACATAGTAACCGGCTAAAAAAAGACTCTATGTGTACTAACATAATGCTAAGTGTAGAGCATTTCAAGCGTCCATACATAACAAATTATTGTGGCGCAAAGCAATGCGCAAGTATTGGGGCCATCAGCAACAATCTTTAGCAACACCGGGCCGCTAAATCTAGTAATATATCCGCTTTTATTAAAATGGGAATCCATTGAATGGTTTGGAAACCTCACGTTACCGTTGCCGCCATCATCGAACGAGACCAGCGGTTTTTGCTGGTCGAAGAAGAAACGGCACACGGCCTGCAATTTAACCAGCCCGCCGGACATTTTGAAGAAAACGAAGACCTGATTGCCGCCGTCAAGCGCGAAGTGATGGAAGAAACCGCCTGGCAGTTTGAGCCGGAAGCGATTGTTTCCATACAGCTTTGGCGTCGTAATCCACAGTCTACGACCTTTCTTAGAATTCTTTTTACCGGGTCTTGCCATAGCCATGACCCGATGCAGCCCTTGGATGCAGGCATTGTCGCCACTCATTGGCTGACCCGTGACCAAATAGCCGCACAGGCGCACCGTCTGCGTAGCCCGTTGGTGTTGCTGGGTGTCGATGAATACATGCAAGGCCAGCGCCATCCTTTAGCTTTATTAAAATCATTTCTCGATCTGGATCATGAGTAAACATATAATCGTCGGCATGTCCGGCGGTGTCGATTCTTCGGTGACAGCGTTGCTGTTATTGGAGCAAGGCCATCAAGTTTCTGGTTTGTTTATGAAAAACTGGGAAGAAGACGATGGCACCGACTACTGCACGGCCATGCAAGACTTGGCGGATGCACAACAAGTGTGCGACCGCTTGGGCATCCCGTTAAAAACCGTCAACTTTGCCGCCGAATATTGGGATGAAGTGTTTGAAGTATTTTTGGCGGAATTTGCCGCAGGCCGTACCCCCAATCCTGACATTTTGTGTAACAAACACGTCAAATTTAAGGCGTTTTTACATTACGCGATTGACGACTTAGGGGCCGATTACATTGCCACCGGCCATTATGCCCGTGTCGGGGAACACGATGGGCGGTTTCAGCTCCTCAAAGGCTTAGACCCCAATAAGGAACAAAGTTACTTTTTGTACGCGATGGGGCAAACCGCCTTGTCACGCACCTTGTTCCCTATAGGACATCTGCACAAGCCAGAAATTCGCGCCTTAGCAAAAAAAGCCGGATTCGATAACCATAGGAAGAAAGACAGCACAGGGATTTGTTTTATCGGCGAGCGCAAGTTTAAAGAATTCCTGCAACGCTATTTGCCCAGCCAACCGGGTGAGATGCGCACCCCCGAAGGGCAATTGATCGGCAAACATAACGGCCTGATGTATTACACGCTAGGGCAACGCCAAGGCTTAGGCATCGGCGGTGTCAAAGACGCGCCTGATGAGCCGTGGTATGTGCTGGACAAAGAGTTGGACAATAACGTGCTGGTGGTAGGCCAAGGCCATTACCATCCCCTGATGCTGCATAATACCCTGGAAGCGGGCAATTTGGATTGGTGCAGTGGCTTGCCAGTGTCCGAACCCCTGCGCTGCGCCGCCAAAACCCGCTATCGCCAAGCCGACCAAGCCTGTCATTTGCAGCCTTTGCCGGATGGGCGTTGTCAGGTGGTGTTTGACGAACCACAACGGGCGATTACGCCTGGGCAATCGGTGGTGTTCTATCAGGGCGAGGTTTGCTTGGGCGGGGGGATTATTGAGTTGAAATATAATGAAAATTAATAAACTGGAGCTTCTTAGCTTTCGTTGTTTCGAAAAAAATGAAATAGTATTATCTGATCGTTTTACTCTGTTGATTGGTGATAACGGTAGCGGAAAAACGGCTGTTTTAGATGCTTTAGCGATTATTATATATGATTTGCTATGTGAGTTCTCATCGAATGAAATAGGCAATAAAAGTAAGCTTTTGCCTGATGATATAAGATATGTAGATCAGGAGATAGGACAGGCATCCTTAAGAGAATCTGATAAAAGTACATCGATTGCTATCGATTGTACGTTAGAAAATAATGAGTTCAATTGGAAACATGGTAGAGATTCTAACAAGATATTCAGTGTCAATAGAAATTTTCTTGTTGTTCAAAAAAAGAATAGTGTTATCAAGAAATTAATGGATCGTTTTTCTAACAAAAACGATTCCAAAAACTTACTTCCTTTAATGGCTTATTACGGTACAGGACGTTTATGGCAACAAATCAAAGCCAAAGATAAAAAAATTAAAGGCCCCGGTTCGCGTTTTGAAGGGTATCAAAATTGTTTAAATCCAGCGTCCGATCAAAAAAGCTTTTTTAGTTGGTTTAAAACTCAAGAATTGGCTTCTTTACAGAAACAAGAGCGTCGTCATGCTTTAGAGGCGGTGCGCGAAGCTATTATTAGTATGATTCCCGATGCCAAACGGGCATGGTGGGATATGGATTGGGATGAGTTACGGGTTGAAACCGTAGTTCAAGGTAAAAATCAAACAATCCCTTTTCATCTTTTAAGCGATGGCTACCGCAACATGATAGACATGGTCGCTGCTATTGCCTACCGTATGGCAACGCTTACTCCACAGTTGCAAGCCGATGTTATAAAGCAAACCGAAGGTATCGTGTTAATTGATGAAATTGACCTGCATTTGCATCCTAAATGGCAACGCCAAGTGGTCGGGCGATTATTGGACACCTTCCCCAAGGTGCAATTTGTCGCCAGTAGCCATTCGCCGTTTATTATCCAGTCGCTTTATCACCGCGAAGACGTTTTGTTATGGGATTTGGAAAGTAACCAAGCGGTAGCTGTTGACAGCAAAAGCATCGAGGATATTGCCGAAAACCAACAAGGCGTGGAAATTCCCCAGCAAAGCCAGCGTTTTTTGGATATGGAGAAAGCTGCTGAAGCCTATTACACGGCACTGAAACAACTGCCGTCCGCCAGTGAAGACGAAAAACGACGCTTGCGGCAACGGCTGGATGACTTGTTGTTGCCCTATAGCGATGATCCTGCATTTCAGGCGTTTTTAAAGATGGAACGCCAAGCAGCGGATGGGAATGCTCGGTAATGAGACCTGTTTGTCGCGGTGATGCGCCAATAGATGAGCAGGGTAATCCCGTTCGTTTCAAAAAGTACGGCGATGCCCGAAATGCTTTGATTGCCCGGATAGGTGACTATTGTTGCTATTGTGAAAGCCCTATACAAAATCCGGCGGTTGAGCATATCCAACCCAAAAGCCATGAACCTGCTTTAGAAAAAACGTGGTCGAACTTTTTATTGGCTTGCCCGATTTGTAACAGCATCAAAAATGACCAGCCAATTAATGCCGCTAATTTGAGTGATTATTTTTGGGCGGATACTGATAACACCTTGCGCGGCTTTTTTTATGAAAAAGACCGTGCGCCACAAGTCCATGCTTCATTAACGGTAGCCCATCAGCACATTGCGCGTAATACCTTGGTATTGACTGGACTCGATAGGGAGCCATCACATCCGTTGCTGACCAAAAAAGATCGGCGCTGGGAAAAGCGCCGTGAAGCATGGGCAAAAGCTGAACGGGCAAAATTTAATTTAAATGTGAATTAAGAGCTAAATAGAAGCCAAGGCATGTATGGCGTTAAACTATTGGGGAAGACATCACCCAACCCCAACAGCGGAGTGCCCCATGCCCTGGCAAGAACGATTAATAACAATTT
>JAQTNZ010000126.1 GCA_028713595.1 Methylovulum sp.
TAGGGTTGGGCATAAAAAAAACTTTGGGATGACCCCTCATGAACCTTAAACTCAAGAGGGACGGTTCGGGCTGGGCAATGGGCTAACATCTTGTAACCACAGCCTTATAGATGTCGCTTACTGGGTAATGCTTATCCGGGCAGCCCTTACAAAGCACCTTCAAGAAATACGAAGGCTTGGCCGATATGTCGCCCAAAGCCAATGGGATAGCGTTTTTAAAGTCACCATTGCTTCCCATTTACGTCCAGCTTTGAAAGCCGCCTATTTTAACCTAAAAAGCTGGCAAAAATATAGGAAACCATAAATAAGCAATGCAAACAAGCAAAAATAGCCACTATCCGCCCTGTTTGCCCGGCATAAAAGTTATGCACAGAAGCTGTGGATAACTTTGTGGACAAAATCCTAGCTTGAAGGGTTAGCCACGGTTTTAATTAGTGTTTTGTCAAATTGTACAAATATCGACCAATCCCATAAATTATATAGTTATCAATAAGTTAATATTTATAAAAACTTATCAGGCAGTTATGGGCGGGAAAGTCACAAGTCATTGATTCTTGCTGTGGGCAACTGTTATTGAATCAAAATTAATGGGGCTAAAAAAGCCCGCTTCGTTTTTTATCGTACCTATTGGGTGCAAAAATTTAAACGGCAACGGGCAGCATCTGCCAAACGCCGATAAGCCATAAAGTTATACACAGATCCTGTGGATAACTCTGTGGATTACTCGTAAAATTTAATCCTTAATGGCGGTTTTTATTACAGTTTTGTTAAATTGTACAATTATCAGCCAACACAATTATTTTTTATTTATCATACACTTATGTTGTTGCTGGCGACTTGCCGCCCTCATTGGCCGACAATCTTAAGTGCTTGATTTTTGCTGTGGGCAAGTCGCAGCGCCGCTAAACCTGTTTAGCACAGAAAGCAATGTTTTTGTGATGTACCTCACAAAAATTATCGCAAACTGCCTACTGGTAGGCAGTATTCAAGCATTTTAAAAAATCGCGGGAAATTTAAGGCGCAAGGATGGGCTTGCGCCGGCTTCAGCGGTGCGCGACCTATGTTTTAGCCCCGCTCATCCCATGCCTTATCCAGGCGTTTGGCCGAAACCGGATAAGCCGTCTTTAAATGCTGGGCGAACAGCGATACCCGAAATTCTTCCAGCATCCAGCGAAACGCCTCTTGTTCTGGCACCAGCTCATGTTTTGGGGCTTTTTTCTCCACATCCTTCCAATAGCGCAAAACATAACGGTTAAGCTCTTGGCTTTTTTGGGGGGTATTGTCCAACTTTTCCAAACGGTAGCTAATCGCTTTCAGATAGCGCGGCAAGGCTTTAAGCTGTTGGTAGGGGGTGTTGCGCAAGAACCCCGCATAAACCAATACCGACAGCTGATCGTTGACATCTTTTGCCAGCGGGTCATTGGCATTCAGACGTTGCAACTGAGTTTTGATTGCCGAGTACAACGCCATTATCTCCAAAGCCAGTTTGCCGGCTTCGGTGGCGACCGCCATCAGCCCTGCTTTGTTTTGCTGCAAACTTTGTTCAAACGCCTGCTGGGTGCGCAGGATGCGCCCATCAATAAAAACATGGTGCAAAATCAATTTCAGCATATCCTCCTTATACGAAGCCGTAACCGCAAATTTGATAAACGGGTGCGCAGGCAGGCGCTGGTAGGTCAACTCGGCAGCGGCGGCTTGCAGATTGTTTTTGCATAAATAGGTGCATTCTTTGCGCAAAGACAACTGGAACAAACGCAACAACCCTGCCTGATGCTGGATAGCCGCTTTTTGTTCGGTGTCAAAAATCCGCACCCCCACCGCGTCGCCTTCATCGACAATCGCCGGAAAGCCGATAAAACTTTGCCCCTGTTGGCTAAAGCTGTAGGTGTCGGGCAAATCCTCAAACGCCCATTGGATGCAGCCGGTATAACCTAGTTCATCGGCGGCAATCTGATCGAAACTTTTTACCGCTTGGATGGCATGTTTTTGCTGCAATTTTTTCAAATCCCGCCCGTAATCGAGCAGCTTGCCTTGATCGTCAATCACCCGAAAATTCATTTTTAAATGCTCGGCTACCCCCTCCAGCACCCACGCATTTAAGGGGATCGCCTCCCCTGTCAATTTGCGCAACCGATAACCCAACCATTCTTGCAACATGCCCTTAAAATCCGGCTCTATTTCCAGACAGCGTTTCACGGTTTCCGGCACGGGCACAAAATGTTTGCGCAAGTTTTTTGGCAGCCCCTTAATCAGCGCAATACATTTTTCTTCCAACAAGCCCGGCACTAGCCAATCAAACGGTACGGGCGACAATTGGTTAAGCTGATGCACGGGAATTACGGCGGTCACGCCATCTTCATCATGTCCAGGCTCAAAACGGTATTGCAAGGGGATGGTCAGATTACCGATTTTTTTACTGTCAGGATAATCCCACTCGTTGACCACCCCCTCTTTTTCGCGAGTCAAATCTTCTTTGGTCAGAAACAGGATTTTCGGCTCGGCCCGTTCAACGGTCTTACGCCATTGGTCTAAGGTAATGCCGTTGACAATCTCCGCCGGCAATTTGCCGTCATAAAACCCGTACAACCACAATTCATCTTCCACCAAATCCACGCGCCGCCCCTTGTGCTGGATCATCCCCACTTCTTCCAGCAATTTTTGGTTGGCGACAAAAAACGGGGCGTTGCTGTGGTATTCATGGCTGACCAACGCCGATTGGATAAACAGCTCCCGCGCCGCCTTGGCATCGACCCGCTCATAAGGGATTTTCCGCCCCGCCTGTAGTGTCAGGCCATACAAGATAGTGCGCTCATAGACCGCGCTACGCCCGGCCTTTTTCTCCCAATGTGGGTCGTAATAATTATGTTTGACCAAATGCCCGGCGCAATGCTCTATCCATTCCGGCTCGATACGCGCCACCGTCCGCGCATACACCTTGCTGGTCTCCACCTGCTCTGCGGCCATAATCCATTTAGGCTTAAGCTTATGCACCCCCGAACCTGGAAAAATGAAAAACTTCAGGCCACGCGCCCCCAGATATTCGTATTGCTCATGGCGAAAACCGATATTCGACAACAAGCCCGTCAACAGGGCGCGGTGGATATTTTCATAAGCGGCCATCTCACCTGCCACCAAGGTATTCAGGTGCATGTTCAAATCACCCTTGACCACCTGCAAAATTTGCGCGTGAATGTCAAACCATTCGCGCATCCGCAGATATGACAAAAAATTGTCCGAACAATATTTGCGCAATTTGCTGTTGGACAGATGTTTTTTCTGCTCTTCGTAAGTGTTCCATACATTTAATAGGGTCAAAAAATCCGATTCGGGATGACGGAACGCCGCATGTTTGGCATCGGCCTGGGCCATTTTATCGGCAGGTTTTTCACGCGGGTCTTGCACGCTCAAGGCGGCGACAATAATCGCCACCTCATGCAGGCAGCCTTCGTCGTGCGCGGCCACCAGCATCCGCGCCAGCTTCGGGTCGGTCGGAAATTTTGCCAGTTGCCGCCCCATGTCGGTCAACTGCCCCGCCTTATCCAAAGCATTGACCTCGTGCAGCATGGTTTTGCCATCACGGATCATCTTGTCATCGGGCGGTTCGATAAACGGGAAATCCTCAATATCACCCAGCTTCAACGCCGCCATCTGCAAAATGACCGCCGACAAATTGGTGCGCATGATTTCCGGCTCGGTAAACTCTGGCCTAGCTAGATAATCCTCACGCGAATACAAACGGATACAGATGCCTTCGGCAACCCGCCCGCAACGTCCGGCGCGTTGGTTGGCACTGGATTGGGAAATCCGCTCTATCGGCAAGCGCTGGATTTTACTGCGGTGGCTGTAACGGCTAATCCGCGCATGGCCGGTGTCGATCACCCCGCGTATGCCCGGCACGGTCAACGAGGTTTCCGCGACATTGGTCGCCAAGACGATACGCAATTTGCCGCCCTTGGGGTTAAACACCCGCTCCTGTTCGCTGACACTGAGCTTGGAATACAGCGGCAAAATCTCATACTGGCTAGGATGGTGCTTTTTTAAAGAATCGGTGGTTTCCCTGATCTCCCGCTCACCGCTTAAAAAAATCAAAATATCGCCGCGCAAATCGCGGGTCAGCTCATCCACTGCATCCAATATTGCGTTTTGCAAATCGTCGGTGGTTTCATCTTCCTCTTCTTCGTCTTTTTGCTCAATCGGGCGATAACGGACATCCACCGGATAAGTCCGCCCCGACACCTCAATAATCGGCGCATTGTCAAAATGCTCGGAGAAACGTTTGGTGTCTATCGTGGCCGAAGTGATAATCAGCTTTAGGTCAGGGCGTTTGGGCAACAGCCATCTCATATAGCCAAGCAGAAAATCAATGTTCAGGCTGCGCTCATGGGCCTCATCAATGATGAGGGTGTCGTACTGGTTCAGATACGGGTCATTTTGCGACTCCGCCAACAAAATCCCGTCCGTCATCAGCTTGACCAAGGATTCGGCATGGGTCTTGTCATTAAAACGGATTTTGTAACCCACCGCCTTGCCGACAGTCTCGCCCAATTCCTCGGCAATCCGGTCCGCCACCGTCCGTGCTGCAATCCGGCGCGGTTGGGTATGGCCGATAAACCCCGCCGCGCCACGGCCAATCGACAGACATATTTTTGGCAATTGCGTAGTCTTGCCCGACCCGGTCTCACCGCACACCACCACCACTTGATGGTTTTTAATCAGTTCGGCAATATCATCCTTCTTGCCCGTGACCGGCAAATCGGGGAAGTTCAGCGGCGGGATACTGGCAAGGCGGCGGTTACGCAACGCCACCGATTTGTCGATACGGCCGGCAAGATTGTCCAAAGCCCCGTCAATCGGTTTACCCTTCTTGGCATCCTGACGGAAGCGGTCTAACTGGCGTTTTAGGGTATGCCGGTCTTGGTTTAGGCAAAGGGCTAACTGGCGGGTGAGTTGTTGGATAAGTTCGCTGGTAGACATTAAATGATTAGTGGATGCTGCTGTGGGGTGAAAAGATAAATAAGGCGGACGTTTATCGGTATAAAGGGCCATCAACAAATAATACACGTTTTGGGTGGGTGGCGGGTAATCCGTTCACTTAGAGTATATGCTTATCATGAAGGTTTTGTGCCTACAGTTGCCAAGCCCCTGACCTGACCGACCACCATTTCCCTAAAGCCTTAAGCGCCGTTGAAACCCCAATCACCCACCATACCGCCGCCGCGCCGTAACCCCAATACACCGCGAACAGCCAGCTAAAGGGGACGCGCATTATATTTAATGGCGCCGACCAGTAAAAAATCGAGTGGGTTTTACCCGCCCCGCTCAAAATGCCTTCCGCCAACGATTCATAAGCTATAAATAGTTGCGAAAAGGCCAAGATTTGTGCGTAACAAATGGCTTCGGCCAACACTTGCGGGTCTTGCGTAAACAAACCGCATAAAAAACGGGCACCGAAGAAAAACACGCCCGACACCAGCAAGCCGGTAACGGTCAATAACTTAAACGCCAGCCTGATCGCGTGCTTGGCTTCAGTCACATCCCCCGCCCCCAAATTGCGGCCAACGATACTGGCGATGCCCATTGAAAAGCCCCAGAATATCGGCCAAGTAAAGCCTTCCAAAGCCGAAAAGCCAATCCCCAATGCGGCATTGACGGGCGCACCCAACGGGGAAATCACCCAATGCAGCAGGGCGGCATAAACCAGTGCGAACATCAGCGTTCCCCAGCACATCGGCAAACCAATCTTGGCAATTTTCAACACGGTGCGGCCCAGCCCCATATCCGTAAATCTAAACGCAGTGGCACGGCGCAAGCAAATTAACCCCAACAACGCCGCCACGGCTTGGCTGAGTCCGGTCGCCATAGCCGAACCGCCAATACCGTAACCCAACTGGTAGATGCAGATAGGGTTGAGCACGATATTCAGCACTGTGGCGATAACCTGCAAAAACAACACGATGCGGGGACGCTTGTAAGCAATAAAAATGGCATCCAAAGTCGGCATAAGCGCTTGCGGCAAACAATAGGTCGCCTGCCAGCGCAGGAAAATCGCCGCTTGCTCGGCGACGGTATCGGACAGCCCCAATAAATGGGTGATGACGGGCGCAAACAGGCCGCTTAAAGCCAGCACCACCATGCCTATCAACAAGGCTCCGGTCAGGGCATTGCCGATCAGGCGTTTTTGCTCAGCAACGTGTCCGCCGCCCACCGCCCGCGCCACCAAGGACAGTGTACCCGCAGAAATGATGGCGTAAACCGCATAATAGCCAATCAGAATAAACGTGCAAGAGGCAATCGCCGCTTGCGCCTCAACGCCCAGCCATTGCACGGCTTGTTGGTCAATCACCCGATAGGCGTTATTCAACATGGCCGATAGCGCGGTGGGTAAGGTCAGCGCAATCAGCTGTCTACTACGGATAGTCATGGTTTGTTTATAAGAATGGGCATAAAACGGGTGATACAGACAATAAACGCCATGCAAAGCGTTTAGTCAAAAAAAAGGCCGCATCACGCGGCCTTTTTCTGCTTAAAGCCTAAGAACGTCAATGGGCATCATCATGGTGCCATTCTGGTAACAGCACGATACAATTGGGGTTAAAGCCTTGGTTTTTTAAGGTGTCGATGCTGGTTTTCTTTTCCATTTTCACCAAATCCACCACCGTAATGGAACCATCATCCATGTTCGGCAAATTTAAAAAACTGTTTTGCACAAACGCATAATGCTCATCGGGCGAAAACACGACATGGTGCGCCCCGCCAGCGGTGGGGATGGATTTGAGCAATTTCGGTTGGGTGGGTTTGCTGATATCGAATACATTCAACGCGCCAGGGTTGGCGGTGGTGACGAACATACGGTCATGCTTATGGTTGAAATAAATTTCCAACGGCACACCTTGTTTAATAGGGGCAAAATTGTAAATTTCGCCGAACTTAAAGGCCTTGCCGTCTTTATCCCAAGTACCCGCCCACATCGTACCGCCAAACATATTATTGACATACACGGTGGCCGGATTGGCCCCAGGCAAGAACACCGCCTCCACGGGCGATACGCCCGATGGGGAAGGCTTGTCAGATAACTTATGGGTGGACAATACCTTGCCGCTGCTGGCTTCGATAACCGTGACCGTTTCCCCGGCATTGCCTAAATCGGATGGGCGCACGGTGCTGGTGACAACGATACGGTCAATGTCATCCTGCAAACCAATACCGTGCGGATAGCTGATAAAGGTGCTGGCGGA
>JAQTNZ010000127.1 GCA_028713595.1 Methylovulum sp.
ACCGCCGTGACCTCCGCCTCCGCTGGGGCCACCGCCACCAAAACCACCACCCCCGCCGCCATGGCCTCCGCCGCCACCTCCAAAACCACCACCCCCGCCGCCGTGGCCACCGTGGCCACCGCCACCGCCGCCATGCCCTTCCGCCCAAGTGCCGCCGCTATACAAGCCGCCAAGCATCATCAGCACCGCCAATAGCCTCGTATATTTTTTCATCGCCTACTTCTTTAATTAGAAAACCCATGCACTATCGACAGCCGCCACCGAGAGAAGTTGCTTTATAAAATTAAGGAAGCTGTATAAGCCAACTTTTGCGGCTTAAAAGTTGGCGGGGGTTTAAGTTGGCTGTGTTTAGGGGGATTGGATAAGAAACTGGAAGGATTAACCTTTCTTGCGCCTAAAAATAAAGCCTCGCTTTTGGCCTTTTTCTGCCAAAAACCGTTGATAATTTGCCTTACATATCTTTGTATTGGGATGTTTTTCACCTAAAGCTGTTTTCAAAATAGCAAGGCTTCTTTTATATAAAGGCTCGGCTTTGGCGTATTTGCTTTGGGATTCATAAAGCAATGCCAGATTGTTTAAGCTGGCGGCAACCTCTGGATGATTTTTGCCCAAGGCTTTTTCCAAAATAGCAAGGCTACGGTGATACAAGGGTTCGGCTTCGGCATATCGGCCTTGAGCACGAAAAAGCTCCGCCAAATTGTTCAGGCTGGTGGCAACATCAGGATGGCCGCTGCCCAAAGCTTTTTCCCTAATCGCAAGGCTACGTTGGTACAACGGTTCGGCTTCGGCGTATCGGCCTTGGACACGGAAAAGCTCTGCCAGATTGTTCAGTAGGCTGGTGGCAATATTAGGATGGTTGCTACCCAAAATATTTTCCCTAATAGCAAGGCTACGTTGGTACAAGGGTTCAGCTTCGGCATATCGGCCTTGAGCATGGAAAAGCACCGCCAGATTGTTCAGGCTGGTGGCAATATTAGGATGTCCATCACCCAAGGCCTTTTCCCTAATCACAAGGCTGCGTTGAAACAACGGTTCGGCTTCAGCGTATCGGCCTTGGATATAATAAAGCCACCCCATATTGTTCAACACCGTGGCCTTTGCCAATGGTAAATCATCGAATGATTCCAAATCAGCCAAGGCTTTTTGTAAAAGCGGCTCCACTTCGCTATAACTACCACTTCGAAGATACAACAACGCTAAATTGTTAGCGGTAGCTATTACCGGATAATAAGCCTTTTCCCTTGACAGGCTTTGATAAATAGCCAAAGCTTGCTGGCAAAAAGCCACCGCTTCTGAATACCGCCCCAAGTAATACAACAAATAAGCGATTTTATCCGCCGTTTCGGCGATAAGCAGCGAAGTGTTGGCGGTGGGTAGTTCCGTTTGCGAATACTTTGCCAATAATTGCTGATAAAAGGCCAATTGCCGCAAGGCTTCCTGATAACCGTCAATGTTCACCAAGTTATTCAGCCAATCACCAATGCCGTAAGCGGTATTTTGTTGCTCTGTTGGTAAAACCCAGGCGGAAAAGTCAAACGAGCCTCGGCGTTGCGCCCAAAAATGCCCGGCTTTTCTGGCAAGTTCGCCCCGCTCATGCTCCGTCACCCAAAATATCAGGCTGTGCGGGTATTGGGCGAATTTTTCGCGGTTAAAATCCAGTGACTTAAGGGTCTTGTCACCACCTTGGACGGTATTGATAAAGCACACTATCGCCTGTTGCCGTTGTTGTTCCAGGCTTAAGGCATTCAAATAGCCGATGGGATAGGGTTGGTCTGGCTGGTATTCCCAGGTCAATAGCGGCAGTGCGCTTTCGGTTTGTAAGCGTTGGATAATCTGCGCCCTAGCGCTGGCTTGGTTGCACACGGCAATAATCCAACAGCCGCGTCCGGCATTCTCCAACACAAAGGCCATTTCCTTAAACTCATCCTCAATGGCTTCTGGAAAAGCGTCCATGAGCTTAATCAGCTACCCTCACCCGTTCGATGACTTCGGGCAGGATAATCGGATGCACATCGCACCATAAGACTCCTTTTTCATATTCCAATAAGGTCAGCGATTACAATAAGGTTTGGGTGTCATCATCGCTGGTCAGTTGCTTGTCTTGGTGGCGGCTGAATAACAAAGGGTAATCTTTGCTGGCCAACATGGCGATAAAATCACCTTTTTGCCGTTTGATGGCATGGTCAACGTGCTGCGTATTAATGGTCGGGCTTTTTTCGATGATGGCCCTGGAAGCGGCACGTTGTATCAGGCTGATTAAGCTACGGATCAGGCCGCCACTGTAGGTAATCAGCAGGTCTTTGGCATCGGGGGCGAACAACGCGGTATCGGCGCGGTGGTCGATGATTTTTGCCAATAAGGCGCGGTTGGCGGGTAGGGGTTGGCCGCCTTTTTCAACTAATTTGATGTTGGGCAAACAGAGATATTCGGAAAAACTGGCGCAGGTGACGGTAAAATTGGCATTATAACGCAAGGCTATATCAATGACATAAATCGCCGAAGCCCGTAAATTGACTAAGGTCGCGCTGTGTTGGTAAAAAATGTCCTTGGCTGATTGTAAGTCGATTTTGTCGGCATCTTCAAAGATAAACAGCACCGGACGCTGGTAGCTGGTGCGGATGCGCTCTGACAACAGATTGATCTTATCGACAATTTCCGATAACAATTTTTCACTATTGGCTTTAAAGGTATCGCGTGATTGCGGCTCGGTCTCAAATTTGCCTTCAAATTCCACGGCCCATAAGTTCACTTTGGCACTGACCGAGGCAGTGGCAGCTAAATCCTTGCTGATAGTCATGCCCTTAAACAGCTTGTTTTCAATAAATTGGTTCAGCTCAACCCATAAACCTTCCATGATTTGCGCGGGGGATTTTTTGATGACCTCTTCATCGGTCGCAGTTTTAAATAGGGTCATGGCCGCCTTTAACAGCACATCGACATAATCGACATCGGGGCGGTTGCTGAACGAGACTTTGACGATAAAAAAATCGCCGTCCAAGTCACTGCATAATTTATTGATTTCCGTGGACTTGCCGCTGCCGCGATGGCCGGTGAACAACAGATGCACAGGCCGTTGGGCCATTAAGTCACTGTCCAAAAACAAACGGATTTGTTCGCGGGTACTGCTGTTGTCCCTATCGACATAGAGATTCGCCAATTCCTCTTCGGTGCTTAAATCCCGCACAGGGTCAAACAGATAATGGACCTCTCTTAAGGTGGTCGCTTTTTTAAGGGGCTGGGTCATGGGTATTCCTTAGTGTCCGCTATGGCCGGATAAGCCTAAATATAGGTGATTCTACCTTAAATAGGCGTTAAGGGCTAAATCCGGTAGGGTAGGCGCATAATAAGCGGGGCGTTCGATAATCAGCTTCAACGCCCCTGCGGGTCTGGCACAGATGCCTGTAAGTGCTGGAGCAAGGTGCTGACGGCTTGCTGTAGGGTTTGCGCCAAGGCTGGCAAGTCGGCGGTTTGGCCGTTACGCGCCGCTTGTTCCAAGACGCTGGCGGCGGTTTTGGCGCTGTCGGCACAAAAATGGGTCAGGGTGCCTTTTAGGGAGTGGGCGGCGTTGACCAGTGCCGGGACATCGTTTTGTGCTTGGGCGGTGGCTAAGGCTTCCAATTGTTTAAGGCCTTCGCTTAAAAACAGCACGATCATTTCATCCAGCAATTCACGGTCGCCATCAAGTTGGTTTAGGGCGCGGGCTTCATCCCATACACCGCCACCCAAAGGGGCCGATGCTGGCAGGGCGGTGGCTATAATGGGCTGTTCCCCTAAGTGTGCCGCCAAGATCGCCTGTAACTGTTCGGAGACTATCGGTTTGGTCAAGTAATCGTCCATCCCTGCCGCCAGGCATTTTTCGCGCTCGCCTTCCAGGGCGTTGGCGGTCAGGGCGATGACGGTTTGGCGCGGTAGCCCGTTTTGCTTTTCCAGCAAGCGCAAGGCGCGGGTGGCGGCATAGCCATCCAGAACGGGCATTTGGCAGTCCATTAGGATAAGGTCATAACGTTTTTTCGCCAGTTTATCGAGGGCTAGTTGTCCGTTTTCGGCAACGTCTGGCACTAATTCAAATCTTGCCAATTTGGCGATAATGACTTTTTGGTTGATTTTGTTGTCTTCGACCACCAGCACTTTTTTGCCTTGGTAGCTGGGTAAGGGTTGTTCGGGTTTGTTGGTTTGTGGGGGCGCGTCAACGCATTTTAAGGCGTTGACAATGGCTTCAAACAATTGCATTTGCCGCACGGGCTTTAACAGACGTTGCACAATTGAGGTGTTTTGGTAATCGGCCAAAGCAAATTGGTCGCCGGAGGAGATTAAGATAATCGGGATGTGCGCCAAGGTCGGGATATGTGCCAGACATTTTGCCAAGGTCAAGCCGTCCATAATGGGCATTTGCACGTCCAAGAGGATCAGGTCATAAATCACGCCGTGCAGGGCGGAGGTCTGCAATTGCATCAAGGCGGAGCTGCCATTGTCAACCTCGCTGACGGCCAGCCCCCAACTGCTAAGATAGCCGACCAAAATATTACGGTTGGTGGCATTGTCATCAACCACTAAGGTGCGTTTGCCGGACAGGTCGCAAGACAGTTGCCGCTCGTCATTGGTATTAGCATGTTCCAATGGCAAGGTGAACCAAAAATGCGTGCCTACGCCTAAAGTGCTTTCCATGCCGATATGGCCGCCCATCAGTTCGACCAGGCGTTTGCTGATTGACAAAC
Source organism: Methylovulum sp. (assembly GCA_028713595.1). Lineage (GTDB taxonomy): Bacteria > Pseudomonadota > Gammaproteobacteria > Methylococcales > Methylomonadaceae > Methylovulum. The sequence continues at coordinate 4,716 of JAQTNZ010000127.1, forward strand.
CCAGGCCAGAACCGCCAAACCGGCGGGATGTCGCGCTTTCCGCTTGGGAAAACGGCTTGAACAACTGCCGCTGGGTGTCTTGGGAAATACCTATGCCGGTGTCATGGACTTCAAAGCGCACGTCATCCAAATCCGCCGTTATCGGGGTACGGCTGACATTGACGTAAACCTCGCCCTGCTCGGTGAACTTTACGGCATTGCCGATGAGGTTGGTCAGCACTTGCCGGATGCGCATGGGGTCGCCCCGCCAAGTCACGCCCATTTGCACAGGCAAAGAGCAGTTCAGCTCCAGCCCTTTGCCGTAAGCGCGGACAGCCAGCAAGGCGCAAATGTCGTCAACCAAATCGACCAGGTTAAAGTCAATGTGCTCAACGGCAAACTTGCCCGCTTCCAGTTTGGAAAAATCAAGGATGGCGTTGATGATGTCCAGCAAGGCTTCGGCGGAACTGTGCGCGGTGTCCACCCAGTCCTGTTGGGTAGGGGTCAAGGGGGTGTCGCGCAACAAATCCAACATGCCCAGCACCCCATTCATGGGGGTGCGGATTTCGTGGCTCATATTCGCCAAAAACTCGCTTTTTAGCAAGGAAGCCTGCATCGCCAAATCCCTGGCCGTCTCCAAAGCCACTTTGGTTTCTTCTTGCTGCACCGCCAAGGCCATCATCTCGCCGATTTGTTTCAGCATCGCCAAACGGCTTTCGGTCTGCAAAGGATAGCAATCGGTGTACAAAAACAGTGTGCCTAAGATTTCGCTACCCGCCACCAGCGGCACGACATAATGGCCGTGCGCCTGCATATCAAACAGTTCATGCTCATGGCTGGCCGCACAATAACAGTCATCCGCCACCAGCAACTCGCCGGCCAGCAAGACCCGTCCCGACAAGGATGCAGGATTATAGACGGTTTTTTCTTGGCCGATAAAGGCCTCACTTAAATCGCCACTGAGAACCTGCACGTTCAATTGGTCAGGGTTATCAAGAGAGCGCAAAAACACCCCGCCCTTATGTTTCAGATCGAACGATTTAAGTTTGAACAACAGCTCCAGCACCTGTTGGAAACGGGTTGCCAAACTGCCGGTTTGCTGCAACACCTCGGAGACATTCAACAGCACCATGCTATCAGTGATGTCGCGCTGGATCTGCACATAACCGGACAATGAACCGTTGCTGTCAAGCACCGGCGAAATGCCGATGTCAGCATGGTAAAAACTGCCGTCCTTATGCCTGTTGACAATTTCGCCTTGCCAATGCTCGCCATTTATCAGCTTTTGCCACATTTGCTGATAAAAGGCCGGGTCATGGACACCGGATTTTAGCAAGTCAACAGGCCGCCGCCCTAACGACTCTTGGAAACTGTAGCCTGACAACTGGGTAAAAGCCCGGTTTATCCATTCAATCCTAGCATCACGGTCAGTGATGATGATAGCGTTGGAGGTGGCGTTTAAGGCGGCAATCAATAACTGATTGCGGGTTTCCACATCGGCGCGATGCAAAATATAACGGATCAGCCGCACCAGCCCTTCGTAACCCGCCTCGTCCTTAACGGCATGGGCCTTGGCCCCGGCTTTTAAGGCGGTTTGGACAATGTGGTCGTCATCCTGGTCAACCAACACCAAAATAGGCACGGAAGGCGCCGCCTGATGGAGGGCGCGCAAGGAAGACAGCCACGGCGCATCGGGCGGCAACAAAGCCAGCAGCAGGACATCAAAATGAAACTCAGCCACCTTCTGTAACGCTTGCGCCAACGATGGCACCCAAGTGACCTCAAAACGCATGTCCCTGGCGCGCGAATCAACAGTTTTGGTGGGGGCTTGCTCGGCATTGCCGGCCCTGACAACTTCCAACGGCATTTCTTTAAATTGCCGCAAACAAACCTGTACGCGCTGGGCCGCCTTAGGGTCATCTTCAACCAACAACACACAAATCAATTTGGAACGGTTCATAGTTAGGGGTAGTTAAGGTCTTATTGTCACAATGTCCACTACTTCCAAACGGCACACAGCAAAAATGGCTGTGGCAGGTGTTTTGCGCCAATTCTTTCCAGACACCCCCTCAAGCCACCGCCAACGCAATCACCGCAGTCTGGACGTTAGGTGAAATCTCAAAAACGGTATGCAGGCGGGTCAGTTCAATCAATGCCTGCACGGTCGGGCTAGTGACCAACACCAGCCGCCCCGGCTTTAATTGCATGGCCTTAAAGGCCGAAATAAGCACCGCACAGCCACTGGAATCAATAAAAGACACCTCGCCCATATCAATCACCAGCTTGCCTTGCCCTGTGTCAACCAGGGCTTTTAAGCGTTCGCGCACCTCCGGGGCTTCGGCCATCACAAAGCGTCCCGAAAGGGACACAATATCAATATCATCCTGTTTTTGTTCGTTAATATTCATTTTAAGAATCCATTTTTGTAATTGGTAAACATTATCCATTTTTAAAACCGTCAAATAAGCCAGACACCGCCATTTAAAATATTACCGCCCCCCACCTTAAAGACATGCCC